>JARDZI010000427.1 GCA_029240935.1 Clostridiales bacterium | reverse complement strand
TCCCTCTACATGGTCAACATATACTCCTACTCCCTTCCATAAACTCTTATCTACTGAAGGTTTCTTTTCTCCTTCTACATATTCAAATGCACCTTCTGGCCCTTTTCTTACACAAAGTCTACACATTTTGCAACTTGCATTTATTTCTATATTATCATTAACTATATCCATTGCTCCAAAAGGACATAATTTTATTGCTTCACTTTTATTATCAATCTTTTCGTTATGAACTACTAACTTTGCCATAATATTTCCCCTCCTATATAAATCTCAATTCTTTAAGAGTATGTGACATCTTTTCTACTATTTTTTCACCGTCTTCTTTCCACATTTCTCTATGACTATTTACTTCTGGTGGAAAAATTCTTTCAACTTGGGTTGGTGATCCATTAAGTCCATATTTCATTTCATCTTTATCTTCAAATTCATTTAAAGATATCATTCTAATTTCTCTATTTTTTGTTGCCATTTTCTTTTTAAAGGAAGGTAATCTTGGCTGATTTATATCCTTTTCTACTGTTATTAAACAAGGAAATTTTATTTCTGCTACTTCAATAGTGTTTGGCATATCCATCTCTACTACTAAAGCGTTGTCTTTAGTTTCTTTTATATTTCTCACGTTAGATATATGTGGTATATTTAGGTACTCTGCCATTTCAGGTCCAACTTGAGCTGTATCTCCGTCTGTAGTTTGTTTACCACAAAGGATTAAGTCAAAGTCACCTAATTTTCTTACTCCTTGAGAAATTGTATAAGATGTTGCTAAAACATCAGCTCCTGCAAATTTTCTATCTGATATTATTGTTCCCTCATCTGCTCCCATAGCATAAGCTTCCATTATTACATCTTTAGCTTGAGGAGGTCCCATAGTAATAACTTTTATTGAACCACCTAACTTTTCCTTAAGTCTTATGGCTGTTTCTAAGGCATATAAGTCATAAGGATTCATCTTTGTGTCTATTCCATCTCTTTTTAAAACTCCAGTAACAGGATCTACTTCTACCTTTGATGTTCCTGGCACTTGTTTAATACAAACAACTATATTCATTATATAACTCCTCCATTTACTAATATATTTATTAATAGGTTTTACCCTAGACTCATCAAACTCCTAATAGCCCTCTTCCAAAGAAAACTATTATTCCTAGTATTATTACATATACTAAACAAAACTTTAATGTTGTATTTAATATAGTTCCTTCTTTACCACTTAATCCAGTAGCTGCTGTTGCTACTGCTATGCTTTGTGGTGATATCATCTTTCCTGCTGTTGCTCCTACTGTATTAGCTGCTGCAAGCCAATAAGGACTTAAACCTAATCCATTTGCTGCTTCAACCTGAAGCCCTCCAAATAAAACGTTTGCAGATGTATCAGAACCTGTTACAAAAGTTCCTAATGCACCTATTATTGGAGATATTATTGGATAGAATGGACCTGTAACTGCAACTAAAACTACAGCTATTGATTTAATCATTCCGCTATATTGCATTACCTTAGCTAATGCTACGATAGCTAATATAGTTATAAATGATTTGCTCATTTGTTTTATAGTTTGTCCTAAAACTTTTGTAATTCCTCCAAATGATAATCCTTGAATAAATCCAGCTATATAAGTAGCTATAATAATTAAAGTTCCTGGTGCTGAAAGCCATTGGAAAGTATATGCTTTTCCGCCTTCACCTGTATACAAATGTACAGATGTTTTTATTGATGATAATGGTCCATTTATTGCTGGTATTAAAGGTGAAGTTACTAATATAAATGTAAACACTAATATAAATGGTAACCACGCCATAATTCCTTCTTTTAAACTAACTTTTTCTGCATCTTCTTTTGCTTTATCTTTATGGAACATTTTTGCCCAAAGAATTGTTACTCCCATAGAAACAACTGATCCTAATATTGCTGGCAATTCAGCTCCTAAGTATTTAGCTATGAATATTTGCGGTAATGCAAATGATAATCCTGATATTAATGAAATTCCTAATACTCCTTTTATTGCCTTAACACTTTTTCCTGTTATCATAACAAGTGCTACAGGTACAACCACAATAAGTACAAATAATTGCAATGAAACTGTGTATGATAGCGGTGCTACATCTATTCCTGTAACATTTGCTAATGTTGATACTGGTAATCCAATAGCTCCAAATGCTGTAGGAGTAGTATTTGCCATAAGACATATTACTGCAGCAAATATTGGTTCAAAGCCTAAGGCAACCATTATACTTGCTGGTATAGCAACTGCTGTTCCAAATCCAGCTATTGCCTCTAGGAATCCTCCAAACCCCCAAGCAAGTATTAAAACTAAAATTCTCTTATCTGTTGTAATACCTGTCATCATTTTTTTAATTGTTTCCATTCCGCCTGTATGAAGGGTTAAATTGTAGGTAAATACAGCTGCAATGATTACTATCATTATGGGCCATAATCCCATTGCAAAACCTTCTAACGTTGCTCCTAATGCATGTGGTACTGAAACTTTCCAAACTAAAACTGCTAAGACTATTGTTATAACTAAAGCTACAGGGATTGCTTTGTATCCTGGTATTTTCAATACACCTAATGATACCATTAGCCAAATTATCGGCAGAAGTGCCAACACAAATAACAAATAACTATTCATTTTTTCTCCCCCTTTCGATATTGGTATCACCAATATTAAAATTGGTATTACCAATATCTCTATTTACATTGTAAACATTTTCTTAGCAGAATGAAAGCTAAATCTAAAAAAAAACAAGCCTATTTAATATTTTTATTAAATAGGCTTGTTTTTTAAAGATATGCTATCAATAATTGCAAAAAATATAGTTTATTTTTAAATATACTTAAAATTTATTGTTAAAA
>JARDZI010000426.1 GCA_029240935.1 Clostridiales bacterium | reverse complement strand
TAGGCAGTGTTTGAGCGAGCATGCTATTTGAGAAATACACTAAAAATGCTATACCAAAGATTGAAATAAACTTTTTGTTTTTAAATATTGATTCATTTCCCATTTTATAAATTAACCACTTCCTTTCTATGACCACATTCAAATAAATATTGGCTTTTTCCTTCATTTAGATAAATTAAGTCCTTAGTAAAGGATATATTCTTGTGTGGAATATATCCTTTGCGCAAGCGTTGTATCTTATATATTAATAACTTTTATACTGCCAAATCACTATTAACTGCTTTTAAGTGATTTTGATATTCTCTTGTTCCAAATAAGGCATCACGATGGTTAACTAATTGAACCTTGTTGTCCTTAATCCATTGCTTTAATTCCTCTGAACACAAAGCCGCTATGTCCATAGGACGTGCAAGGTTAAAATGTTTAGATGAATCCTTATAAACAAAGCTATCCAAATAGCCCGGATGCCATGCAGTAATGCAAATTTCCTTTTCAAGAAGATGGTCAGGATCCTCTACAAAATATTTTACAGGATCATATGCTGCTCTTGCCTCTGCAAAATCTGAATATAATATCTTATAAACTGAATCATGCTGAGTAGGCATATAAATATTAAGATGTTTATATTTCTCACTTGGCTGCATTTCCTGTCGTGTTTTTCGGTCAACTTTTTTTGCAAAACCATACACTATTCCATATTCATCACAAACTTGCCTGCGTGCCCTCTCAACAGGAGAATCATCCTGAATCCATGTTGTGTCAGGTGATTTACCTAAAAGCCTTATACACTTTTCAACCTGTGCACGGCATTCGATTAATGCCTCTTCAAAAGCCACAGTATGTTTCAAATCTGGATTGTTTCTAAATTTAAATCTGCCAGTTTCATCTATCATAGAAGGAACCAGCTTTTGGTCTGTCACTGGAGAGCCCCAAAAATGAGCATGCCAGCCTACAGAAATCCATGGAAATTGTTTAATTCTTTCAATGCCGTCTTCAGTTCCAGGTGTATCAAGCATTAAATCAACTGAAGTAATAACACCACTATCAATAGCTTCAATTGTTCCAAGGTTGTGAGCTACTGTATAGCCATAGTCATCAGCTCTCATTATTAATTT
This sequence comes from Clostridiales bacterium, assembly GCA_029240935.1. GTDB lineage: Bacteria > Bacillota > Clostridia > Clostridiales > Caloramatoraceae > JARDZI01. The sequence continues at coordinate 1,741 of JARDZI010000426.1, read as the reverse complement.
CATATCAATCCCCTCCTTTAATCATCGAATTTTATATAATTCTCACCTATTCATCAAAATCTGAATTATCAACCTTCAAGAGATATTCCTTAACATTAATAATACCCTGTCTTCCTGCCTCTATTAAACTGCCTGGTTCTACATCTCCATATAACCTTTTGCCTAAAATGTCTAGAAGCAACATAAAATTTGCTCCAGAAATTAAATCAATCTTCTCATTAAGTACTTTAATTGCCTGATTACAAGGGGTTCCGCCAAACAAATCCGCCAGAATCACTACTCCCTCACCAGTATCAATTTCTGCAACTGCCTTTTCCACACTCTCTCTAAATTCATCAGGATTGTCCTCTGCCTGTAGGCAAACATACTGAAGCTGCTCTATATCGCTTCCAAAGAACAAGGAAGCTGAATGCACCATACCCTTAGCCATATCACCATGGCTGATAACTAAAATACCTTTCATATCAATTCTCCTTACATTTATATCTTGAACATAAACAGATTTAATCCCAACCTTATATAAATGGGGTTGGAACATCTGATGGCACCATTTGTGAATATAAAGCAACTGCTAAATCCTTTAATGCTCTAAAATCATCCCTGTCTTCTTTAGTTACGCTTATATTCTTAGTTATTTTTTCTTTGTTGGTTCCACCTGCCATATTACCAACTGTTACTTTTTCTACATGAAATCCAAAGTTCCATAAATCAACAATTGCTTTTGGAGATTTACATACAATAAAAACCTTATCGTTATCATACATATTTCTTAAAAGATTTGCTGCCGCCTTTTCAGCTCCTAAAACACTCAATTTTGTTCCTGGAGGACAAGACATTTTTAATACGGATTTTATCATATCATCCTTTGATGCTTTTTCATCAACCACAATAATTCTTGTAAAACCTAAACTGTCTTGCCAAAGCGTGGCTACTTGTCCATGAATTAGCCTTTCATCAATTCTTACACCACAAATCATCTCAATTTCTCTCTTTCATAGTAAAAAGTTATTCTTAATAATGTCTCTAGTTACATTATATCCTTATAAATAGTTAAACTTAATCTCATATAATTCAGTAATGATAACGAATATTTTATAAATAGTTATTCATTGAAATACTTGCAAAAAGCATTATAATTTTCAGTGCTGTTTTCTGAACAAATCAATTCATCTTTATGTAGTACATTAGCTATGAAACGGTTTATGTATTGCAATATAGTTAAGTCGTTATCCTTAACATTGTATATTATAATAATTGAACAAACTTCATTATCCCATTCAATAGGTTTATCACAAACCAAAATCTTCAAAAATGTTTTCTTTAAGATATCATTATTACTTTTTAAAATGGCAATCTGATTTTTTCTAATAGGATTAATAATTTTCGCTCGATTATTTACCTCTTCAAGAAAGCTTGTCACGTTTGAATATTCATTGAGAACTATACTCTCAATTATAAATTGAAGGTCTTCTTTGGTATTTACGCCTGTAATATTAATTACATCGGTTCTGTTAAAAAGCTTATCCCTTTTAAAACTTTTTGGAAGACTTATCTTATTAACAAAAGATGCAAACTCATCCTTTGTTCTATAGTAATGGACTTTAATAGTGGCTAATGTATAATCCTTAAAATCTTCTTTATCCAAGTCAGTAGCAACGAAATCATATTTGCTCTTTTCTATTCGCTTCAATTCAGTGTACTCTATGGGATAACATTTTACCTTATTAACATGTCCTAATCG
>JARDZI010000425.1 GCA_029240935.1 Clostridiales bacterium | reverse complement strand
TATAACTTTTGTTGCATGGATGATAATTAGTGGAGATTTAAGCTTTGCGATTGAAAGAGCAGTAACGGTAGTGATTATTTCTTGCCCGCATGCACTTGGCTTAGCTACACCGCTTGTTACTTCAATGTCTACAAGCATTGGAGCTAAAAGAGGATTGTTAATTAGGGACAGAGCAGCTTTTGAAAATGCAAGAAAATTAGATGCTGTAGTTTTTGACAAGACGGGTACTTTGACAGAAGGCGAATTTGGTGTTACTGATGTTTTTGAAATAGGAATACCTAAGAATGAATTATTATCAATAGCATATTCCCTTGAGTCAAATTCAGAACATCCAATTGCTAAAGGAATTGTAAGAGAAGGTAAAAAATTAAACCTTGAAATAAAAGAAGTCAAGGATTATCAAAATATTACAGGCCAAGGATTAAAAGCAACGGTTGACAACAGAAATATTATGATAGCAAGCCCTGGTTATATGAGAAGAGAAGGTGTATCATTTGATGAAAGTCAATATGAAAAACTTGCCGGAGAAGGAAAGACAGTAGTATTTGTAATAGAAAATAAAAAACTTATCGGTTATATTGCCTTATCAGATATTATAAGAAAAACTTCCAAAGAAGCTATTGATACTTTAAAAGTTATGAATATTGAATCTATAATGCTTACGGGAGATAATCAAAAAGCGGCTTCTTATGTTGGAAAGAAGCTTAATTTAGACAAAGTAATTGCAGAAGTTTTACCTCAGGATAAATCAAATAAAGTAGATGAGCTGCATAACGAAGGAAAAATGGTAGCCATGACCGGTGACGGAGTTAACGATGCACCAGCATTGGCCAAAGCAGATTTAGGAATAGCAATTGGTGCTGGTACGGATGTAGCAATTGAAACTGCAGATATTATTCTTGTTAAAAGTAATCCACTGGATGTAGTAAATATTTTAAAATTATCTAAAGCTACATATTCAAAAATGATTCAAAACTTGATATGGGCGACTGCTTATAATGTGGTCGCGCTACCTTTAGCAGCAGGTATATTGTATAATCAGGGAATAGTTATAAGTCCTGCCTTGGGAGCAGTATTAATGTCTTTAAGTACAATCATTGTAGCTATAAATGCAAGGCTGTTAAAAATTGATTAAATTTGATTTTAAACCTATTAATGAAAATGATATTTAAAGAATTCATATAATAAAAAATAAGTGAAATAAAAAAATCAATAATACGAGTGATATTAGGTTTTATTGATTTTTTTATGGAAAAATGCATCATGATACTATATAATATTTAAATAAGAGCTAACAAATAATAGTATTTGGAGGAATATCATGAAGATAAAAGTCTGTGTAGGTTCATGCTGTACATTGCTGGGTTCAATGGGAATTTTAGATCAGATTGATGACTTAAAGGATATTATCAATAATGATGCAGACAACTATAGCGATGAAGAATTGGAAGTAGAAGTAATTAAGTGTTTAGGATTTTGCAAAGATGAGATAGAACAGGCAGCACCTGTAGTAGTTATAGATGACGAGACTATGTTTCATGCAACAGGTCAGACTGTCATGGAGAAGATTGTTAATAAAATGAGAAAGTGACAGAAAGAAACTTGGAGGACTAATTTTTATGAAAGAAAGCTATGTTAATCTAATTAACATTAGGAGACAAGTATTTACAAAAATTGCCAAAATGGCATATGATGAAACTGATTTAAGCGAATTGGAAAAATTATCATTTGATATTTTACCTGGAGAGGTAGCTATATATAGAGATAGTATATTTAGAGAAAGAGCAATAGTAGATGAACGACTAAGGTTGACATTGGGGTTAGATGTAAGAAAACCAACGGAGTATCATCGTGTTACTGATGGAATTTCTGAAGCAAATGTTGATGAAACTCAATTTATTGAGCCCTTAGTAAATGTCATTACCTTTGCGTGTGAGGCATGCCCGACTAAGTCTTTTTATGTTACGGACAATTGTAGAAAGTGCCTAGCCCATCCTTGCACTAATGTATGTCCAACAAATGCAGTTTCTATTGGTAAGGAAAGAGCAATTATTGATCAGGATAAGTGCATTAAATGTGGTAGGTGTAAGGAAACCTGTCCATATAGCGCAATTGTAAAGTATGAGAGACCTTGTGCTGAAGCATGTGGTGTTAATGCAATTGATAGTGATTATTTAGGTAGAGCTCAAATTAATGCAGCTAGATGTGTATCTTGTGGGAATTGTATTATTCAGTGTCCATATGGAGCTATTTCAGATAAGTCCCAAATATACCAGCTTGTAAAAGCGTTGAAGAAAAATAATCATATGTATGCAATTATTGCTCCGTCATTTTTGGCTCAGTTTGGACCATTAGCGTCTCCAATTCAAATATTCGAGGGTATTAAGCAACTAGGATTTAAAGATGTAGTAGAGGTTAGCCTTGGAGCAGATATTACAACTCTACGGGAAGCAAAAGAATTTCTTGAAAGAGTACCTAGCGAAAATCCTTATATGGGAACAAGTTGCTGCAATTCTTGGACAATAATGGTTAAGAAGTTGTTTCCGGATCAATACCAATATATATCAGATTCTTCTTCTCCAATGGTAGAGACCGCTAAGTATATTAAGAATAAGGATCCTGAAGCAAAAATTACATTTATAGGTCCTTGTATTTCTAAGAAGTTAGAAGCATTACGAGAAGATGTTAAAGATTATGTACATTTTGTAATAACCTTTGAGGAACTTATGGGTATGTTTGTTGCTAAGGGAATAGAATTATCAGAAATAGAGGTATCAAAAGAAATACAGGATGCTTCTACACTCGGTCGTGGCTATGCCATAGCAGGTGGAGTAGCTGAAGCAGTAAAAAATACCG
>JARDZI010000424.1 GCA_029240935.1 Clostridiales bacterium | reverse complement strand
CCCATTTTAAAGTATATCAATTACATACTTTTAATTACTTCTTTAACTATTGAAACTAATTTTCCCCTTGCATTATCTGCTGTGGCTACAACCCTTTCATGATCCAGTGGTTCAAGTCCATCAGGCAGTGCCATATCGGTTATGCAGGATATTCCCAGTACCTTCATTCCACCATGATTTGCAACAATTACCTCTGGAACAGTCGACATACCAACTGCATCTGCACCCATTATAGTTAGCATTCTTAATTCTGCAGGAGTTTCATAATTGGGTCCAGTTAATGCCAGATATACTCCCTTTTGTACATTTATGCCAAGTTTTACTGCAGCATCAAGTGCAAGCTTAATATACTCTTTATTATATGCCTCAGACATATCTGGAAATCTTGGTCCAAGCTCCTTATAATTATGGCCAATCAATGGATTTGTACCAAGAAAATTAATATGGTCAGTCATAATCATTAAATCCCCTGCTTTGAAGTTAACATTCAACCCCCCGGCGGCATTTGTAACAATTAACTTATCGATTCCAAGTGCCTTCATAACCCTTACTGGAAGGGTAACCTTCTTCATGTTATAGCCTTCATAATAATGAAGTCTCCCCTTCATTGCTATAACTTTTTTATCTCCAATATTTCCTATTATAAATTCTCCAGCATGACCAGCTACCGTTGATATAGGGAAATGTGGTATTTCAGAATACTTAATTACAATTTGGTTTTCGATGTGATCTGCAAGAGTTCCAAGTCCAGAACCCAATATAACTGCTACATCAGGTGTAAAGTTTATTCTGCTCTTAATAAAATCTCTTGCCTCATTAATCATTGAAAGGTAATCCATATTTACAACCTCCTACATTCTGCTCACAATGCTACGAACTAGCTTTTTAAAATTATCCCCTACTCTATTTGAAGTTTCAATTACCTCTTCATGGTTTAGTGGTTGGTCTAGAATCCCTGCTGCCATATTGGTTATGCAGGATATCCCTAAAACTTTTAATCCGCTGTGATTTGCTACTATTACTTCAGGAACTGTAGACATTCCTACTGCATCTCCTCCAAGTGTCCTTACCATTCTTATTTCTGCAGGAGTTTCATAATTTAGTCCAGAAAACATAAAATAAGTTCCTTGAACAACGTGTACATTTTCATCACTAGCTGATGTCAATGCTATATTAATTAGCTCCTTGTTGAATGGTGCAGACATATCTGGAAATCTAGGACCGAATTCCTCAAGGTTTTTCCCGATAAGAGGATTTACTCCAGAATAATTAATACTATCCCTTATTATCATCAAATCACCTGGTTTAAAATCCATGTTCACCCCACCAGCAGCATTTGTAACAATAAGTTCCTCAACTCCAAGCATCTTAAGTACCCTTACAGGAAATGTAACAGTTTTAATATCATAGCCTTCATAAAAATGAAATCTTCCCTGCATCATAATTACTTTTTTGCCTTCTAGGGTTCCATATACAAATTGGCCTGCATGGCCTGCTACAGTTGAAACTGGGAAATTAGGTATATCACTATATTTTATAAGGATCCTATTTTCAACATCATCAGCAAGTGAGCCTAGTCCAGAACCTAAAATGAGTCCAATTTTAGGAGTATCCTTGATCCTTCCTTTTATAAACTCACATGCTTCCTTTATCATCACAATCTCACTCATTTTAACACCCCTATTTTAAAATATCCTTAGAAAAGCTTTTACCTTCATTATCAGTTGCAACATTTAATAATTCTCCAACAGTCTTCCCAATATCTGCATAGGTACCTCTTATTCCCAGGTTTACACCTGCTTTGATTGACTTACCATATACTAGTATTGGAATATACTCCCTTGAATGATCGGTGCTTGGGGTAGTAGGATCACAGCCATGGTCCGCTGTAATCATTAGGACATCACCATCCCCTAGACTATCGATTATTTCAGGAAGTCTATTATCAAAATCAATTAACGCATTAGCATATCCTTGAACATTATTTCTGTGTCCATAAAGCATATCAAAATCAACAAGGTTGGTAAATATTAAGCCATTACCAGCCTCCTTCATATATTCAAGTGTCCAGTCTACTCCATCCATATTATTCTTTATATGTACTGCTTTTGTTATACCTGAACCAGCATATATATCCTCTACTTTACCAACTGCATATACACTCATTCCTGCATCAACTATATGGTTTAAAATAGTTTTTCTAGTTGGCTTTAATGAAAAATCCCTTCTATTTGAAGTTCTCTTAAAGCTTCCAACACTTCCTGTAAATGGTCTTGCGATAACCCTTCCAACTGCATGCTTTCCAACAAGAATTTCCCTGGCAATTCTACACATTTCATATAGCTTTTCTAGTGGTATAACCTCTTCATGGGCAGCAATTTGAAAAACACTATCTGCTGAAGTATATAGGATTGGATAACCTGTTTTTACATGCTCCTCACCTAGTTCTTCAATAATTGTAGTTCCAGAAGCAACTGTATTGGCAAGGGTTTTTCTACCAATTTTTTTTTCAAATTCCTCAATTACTTCTCTTGGAAAACCCTCTGGATATGTAGGAAATGCTTTATCAAGTATTATTCCTGCTATTTCCCAATGACCTGTTGTAGTATCCTTACCCTCTGATTTTTCTAATGATTTTCCAAAGCATCCTGTTGGATTTGAAGCTTTTTCTATGCCAACAGTTCCATCAATGTTTCCTAGACCTATTTTCTCCATATTAGGAAGCTTTAAGCCTCCAATTGACTTTGAAATATTGCCTAGAGTATTGCTTCCTTCATCTCCATAGCGTCCAGCATCTGGAAGCTCTCCTATTCCTACACTGTCTAATACAATTAAAACAACTCTATCAGCCATTTTA
>JARDZI010000423.1 GCA_029240935.1 Clostridiales bacterium | reverse complement strand
AATTAGTGAAAGACATGAAGTCAAATGGAGCAAAGCTAAAATTATCAGTTTTTCTAAATAAAAAGGACGTATTAGAAAAGCTTTTACTATCTGAAGATATTCAAAATAAAGTTATAAATGAACTGACTGGGGACTTTAAAATTAAATATATCGATTATGAGAAGAAAATAAATGAAGAATACCCAAGTCATTATATCACAGATGAAAGTGGAAAGCCTCATGAATATGATGGAATCATTATAGATTTTGAGGGACTTTCACCTGCTCTTAAAGACAGGTTTAATACTTTTATTGATAAGCTAAAACAAAAACTACCAAAGGATAAGACTCTGACTGTTTGCATTCCACCTAAGATAGGAGATATAGATAAAGGTGAGATAGTACAATATTATTATGGATATGATTACGCCCACATCGGAGCAGTGGCTGACGAGATAATATTAATGGCCCATGATTTCGAGTATAGCAATACAAATTTACAATATCGTATTTCGGCAACAGCTCCCTATGAGCTTGTTGAAGAGGCAATAAAAAATGCAAAAAAGGACATTCCAGCCAGCAAAATACTTCTCAATATTTCAATAACTAGTATTCAATGGAGAAAAGGGGAGAACAGTTATCAAACTCCTAGTTATGTAGCAGTAATGAATGCAATAGAAGGAAAAAACATTAATGAAAAAGTATTAGAAGTAACAGATAAGGAACTTAGGTATAATGACAGTCTTAAAGTTGGACACGTTTATTTAAAAAGAGAAATTATCTACAATGGCATTGTTAATATATATGAAGATGATTTTTATTTTGAAAATAGATGCAGTATTGAAGATAAAATTAGTTTAGTAAAAAGTTATAACCTTAAGGGATTATCAATATGGCGGCTTGGTTCTGCATATTCAAATGATACAGAACAAAATTTTTCTGCGGAGCTATTTGACCCTATATTTAAAAGTAGGATGTTTGATTTAAATAAGGATGATAAAATCAATAATCAGGACTTGGACATTGCAATGTTAAGCTACGGAAGTAAACCTGGAGATTCCACCTGGAAAAAAGAATTGGATTTTGATAATGATGGAGTAATAAGTATCTATGACATTGACAGGATAGCAAAATATACTGATTCATTTTAGTATCATAATTAACATTGTATATGCTATTAGCAATTATAATATAATAATGGAAGGTATCAATAGCACACATTTCATTTGCAAGAAATTCATGTAGATAATAATAAAAGACTCTTTCAAAAATTAAATAAGCTTTTGAAAGAGTCTTTTAATCCTTAAATATAGTTGATTACCAGCTTCCTGAGGATCCACCGCCACCAGAGGAACCGCCACCAAAGCCTCCGCCTCCAGAGCTTCCACCAGAGGAACCTCCACCAAAGCCACCGCCTCCGCCAAAACCACCGAAGCCGCCAAAACCACCCCAGCCTCCACCTGGACGTCTCCTACGAGGACCTCTTGATATCCTGGAGAGAATAAATAATGCAATAATTATGAAAGTAATAATGTCACCAAAATCTATTTTATTACTAGACTTAGTAGTTTCATTATAATTATCTATGACTTTTGTACCATCTAGTGTAACATTATATTCCTTTGCAACCTCACCACATATTACTCTATACCCATTAACAATACCATCTGGATAATTTTCTTCTTTAAAATATGGAAGTATGTACTCATCCCTAATTCTGCCTGTTTTACCATCGGGAAGAATACCTTCAAGACCATAACCAACTTCTATTCGCATTTTTCTATCATTAACTGCAACGAGCAGAAGTACACCATTGTCTTTCTCCTTGCTGCCAATTCCCCATTTTCTAAAAAGCTCATTTGCATATTCGTCAATATTTAAATCCCCAGTGGTATCAATTACTGCAACAGCAGCCTCTGCTCCTGTTTTTTGATAAAGCTCAGTGCCAATTGAAACTAACTCGCTTACTACATTCTCTGGTAGTATATTCACATAGTCGTTTACATATTTTTTGCTTGTTGGCTGGGGAAAATCAACCTTTGCATAAACTGCAATAGTGAATGTCAAAATAATGACTACTACAGCAGATAGAATACGTTTTACATGTCTCATTAAAATTCCCCCTAAAAGTTGACTTCTGGAGCTTTCCCCGCATCTGGAGATGCTTCAAAATATGCCTTTTCATTAAATCCAAATAATTTTGCAAAAATTACTGTTGGAAATCTCTTTACCTTAACATTGTAACCTTGTATTACTTCGTTGTAATCCTTCCTAGCTACAGATATTCTGTTTTCAGTTCCAGCTAGTTCATCCATCAATTGTCTAAAATTTGCATCTGCCTTAAGTGTAGGATAATTTTCTACGATTACTAATAGTCTGCTTAATGCACCGCTAATTTCATCATTAGCTGCTGCCTGCTCATTTATTGTTTTAGCTCCTGCAAGATTTGCCCTTGCGTTTGCAAGACTCTCCATTATTTCCTTCTCGTGTGATGCATACCCCTTAACTGTATTAACGAGGTTCGGTATTAGGTCAAGTCTTCTTTGAAGTTGATTTTGAATCTGACTATATGAGGATTTGGTTTTTTGATCATAGGAAACGAGACTGTTGTAAGTACCAATACCCCACACTATAACAATTCCTATTATAACAAGAGCTATAACCCATCCCTTTATTTTTTTCATACTATCCCTCCATATTGTTTATGATTTTTTTAATTACTGTTATTTATATTATATTCAATTATAACTAATATAACAATTTAAAATGCACATTATTTACAAGCTATTAATATTTTAATGTAGTGGCAGGTTTCCATGCCTGCCTATACAATGTAATATTTAATGAGTTATAATAATAAAATTAAATCGCCACAATTTT
>JARDZI010000422.1 GCA_029240935.1 Clostridiales bacterium | reverse complement strand
AGATACACTGCTTGAGAAAATCTGGGGCTATGATTATGCAGGCGAAACCCGTACAGTTGATGTACATATAAGACATCTAAGACAGAAAATACATGATGAAGATGACAGTAATCAGATGATAGAAACCATCAGAGGTGTAGGTTATAAAATCATTGATGAGGGTGATAAATAGTGCAAAAAAAAATATTTGCATATACAATGTCTGTACTTATAATAACTTTGGTTATTTCAGGCTTCTTTACTTTTGAAACTATAAAAAAGGTGCATTTTGTCAATATTGAGGAAAAGTTGGTTTCGGAAGCATATATTTTAAGTCAAGTATTAGCTGAAAATATGCTGAGTAATGATATTGAACATATGAAGAGTACTTTAAGTGATGTCGGTAAAGAATTGCATGTAAGAATAACTGTAATTGATAATCAGGGAATGGTACTTGGTGAGACAGACTATGATCCAAAGTATATGGAAAATCATTTGCAGAGACCGGAAGTTCAAGAAGCCTTTCAAGGAGAGGTAGGTAAAGAAATTCGTTATAGCGGTACCCTGAAGGTTGATCTTATGTATATTGCATATCCAATTTTTAATGCTGATAATGTAATAGGGGTCGTAAGACTTTCAACTCCAATTAAGGAAATAAATGGATTGAGGAGGAGCGTTAATACCAATTTGATTATTGCTTTTATACCAGGATTGTTATTATCACTACTGCTTATGTATAGAATTTCAGTAAGCATTACAAGACCAATAAAAGAAATCAAAGATGCTGCTGTTGATATAACTCATGGCAAGCTGGATCGCTCAATTAATATTATCAGCACAGATGAGATTGGCGAGTTGGCGAAGGCAATTGACTTTATGGCAGCTAGCTTAAGAGAAAAGATAAACAGTATAAAAGACAAAAACACTAAGATGGAAGCGATACTTTCCAGTGTAGTAAACGGAATTATTGCTGTTGACAGTCATAAAAATATACTTTTTATAAATCCAATGGCACAGAAGATGTTAAATATTACTGAAGTTGATATTGCAGGTAAACATCTGCTTCAGGTAATTAGGAATAATAAGATTGACAATATGATAAAGAATATATTGGAAAACAGAAGCTTTGAAGAAAATGAAATTACTGTAAGTTACCCGGAAGAAAAGATTTTTAGACTATATTCTAATTCAATAAAATACCCTGACAGCGACAGAATCATTGGCATTATAATAATAATGCAAGATGTAACTGAAATCAAGAAGCTGGAGAAAATGCGCAGCGAGTTTGTTGCCAATGTATCCCACGAGCTTAAGACACCTCTTACCTCTATAAAAGGTTTTGTAGAAACACTGAAATTAGGAGCTATAGAGGATAAGGATGCATCGACACGCTTTTTAAATATAATTGAGGATGAAGCTGATCGATTAAACCGCTTGATTATCGATATACTGTCGTTGTCTGAGCTAGAAACCCAAAAGACCAAATCCAGACTTGAGAACATAAACACCTACGATAAAATTATGGAAATTGTATCAATGCTCCAAAATCAAGCAAGCAAGAAGAATATAAATTTGCTAACAAATATTGCAACTGATGTCAGTAAGCTAGAGGGAGATTCTGATCAATTTAAACAGATGTTGATTAATCTTGTTGATAATGCAATAAAATATACTCCTGAATATGGCGTTGTTGAAATAGCTGCATATAATTCAGGAAGTGATGTCGTTATTAGAATTAAGGATAATGGAATTGGAATTCCAAAGGAGCATATTCCAAGACTCTTTGAAAGGTTTTACAGAGTTGACAAGGCAAGATCCAGAAATGTAGGAGGTACTGGATTAGGGCTTGCAATTGTCAAGTATATAGCAATGCAGTTTGAGAGCAAGATAGAGGTCCAAAGTGAAGTTAGCAAGGGAACGGAGTTTATATTAACTATTCCGACAAAGGCTTAGGCCTTTGTTTTTTTGCTGAATATGTACTTGGTGACAATAAACTAAGGATTAATGTAAAAAATCAATAGAAATTGATTTTATTCATAACATTACTAATTAACATAAACTTAACATTAGCTTAACATGTATTTTACTTCCAATTAATATTGTGTTTTTGAATAAGAAGTAAAATAGTATTGTTACATTATTAATAGGTATACTGTAAATATGAACTTATGGGAATATTATAATTGACATATATTAAGCAACATTAGTTATAATAACATATATAAAAATATTATATAAATAAGTCTCTTTTTAGACAATAAACACGATATTAGCTTAGATAGGAAGTGCGCTAAGTATCATAGACTTAATATGTAATTAATGGATAACTATAGAGTTGAATATGTATTGGTTTCTGATGGATTTTTTAATGTATATATGTTATAGAAACAGTACTGCTAATAACAGTATTTATTATAAATTTTGTTTCAAATACACTAAAAGAAGTCTTATTAGTTAAGGATGGAGGGGTATAATGAAAAATAAAATAGAAGTTCGCGATTTGAATTTATATTATGGAGATTTTCAGGCACTTAAGAATATAAATATTGACGTAGCAGAAAATTCTGTAACCGCGCTTATTGGTCCTTCGGGCTGCGGTAAATCAACCTTCTTAAGAACTATTAACAGAATGAATGACCTTATAGATGGAGTTAAAATTAAAGGAAGCATTTCTTTAGATGGATTAGATATCAAGAAATATGACGTAATTGAACTTAGAAAGAGTGTGGGAATGGTGTTTCAAAAGCCAAACCCTTTTCCTATGTCTGTATTTGAAAATGTGGCTTATGGACCTAAGATTCACGGGGTAAAGGATAAGAGAAAGCTTAATGAAATTGTAGAAAGAAGCTTAAAAGGCGCTGCACTATGGGAAAGGATAGACTGTATAAACCAGCTTTAGGCTTATCAGGAGGACAACAACAAAGACTTTGTATAGCTCGAGTTCTGGCTGTAGAGCCTGAAGTGCTTCTGATGGATGAACCAACCTCGGCACTTGACCCAGGCTCAACTTTGAAAATTGAAGATTTGATGGAAGAACTGAAAAAAGAGTATACCGTCGTAATTGTAACCCACAACATGCAGCAAGCAGGAAGAATATCAGATTATACTGCGTTTTTTCTAAATGGTGAAATAGTAGAAGCGGATAAAACTGAGAATATATTCTACAAACCTAGAGACAAGAGAACAGAGGACTATATTACTGGAAGATTCGGTTAATAGGAGGTATATCATGACAAGAAATTATTTTGATAATGAGTTGAAGGAACTGCATCTATTAATGTTAAAGATGTGTACTGTTGTGGAAGAAGCCTTGAATAATTCAGTTCATGCTTTGCAACATCAGGATATAGATATGGCTCAATCAGTAATTGACGGTGATGATGTTATTGATGACATGGAAGCTCATATTGAGGAAAAATGTCTTAAATTAATAGCATTACAGGCACCTATGGCAAAGGATCTTAGATTTATTGCCACTGCTATGAAAATAATTACAGACTTGGAGAGAATAGCAGACCATGCTGTAGATATTTCAAAGATTACCATAAGATTAGCAAATGAGAAGTACATTAAAGAACTTATTGATATTCCAAGAATGGGTGAAATTACAACTAAAATGGTAAAAGAGAGTATTGATGCTTATGTAAAGCAAGATGCTGACAAGGCAAAGGTAGTTGCTCAAATGGATGATGAAGTAGATGCTCTTCACAAGCAGATATTTAGAGAGCTTCTGCTTATCATGATGGAAGACCCCAAGAAAATCAATCAAGCAACTAACTTCCTGTTTGTAAGCAAGTCACTTGAAAGAATAGGTGATTACGTTACAAATATTTGTGAGAAGATAA
>JARDZI010000079.1 GCA_029240935.1 Clostridiales bacterium | reverse complement strand
TTTTACTACATTTCCATTCCCCTCAAAATAAAATATTTTTTCTGCCAATTTGTCTAAAAAATATCTATCATGGGAAACTGTAATAACTGCTCCTTGAAAGCTATCAATATAGTCCTCCAGGATTGTTAATGTTTCTATATCCAAGTCATTTGTAGGTTCATCAAGAAGAAGTACATTTGGTGCTTCCATAAGCACTCTCAAAAGATATAATCTACGTTTTTCTCCCCCTGAAAGCTTGCCAATAGGTGTCCACTGAGTGCCTGGAGAAAACAAAAATCTCTCTAGCATTTGGGATGCACTTATTCTGTATCCATCCAGAGTCGTTATATATTCTGCACCATCTTTTATATATTCAATTACCCTAAGCTCATCATCCATGTGGTAGTTTTCCTGGGCATACATGCCTATCTTTACAGTTTCACCAACCTCTATAATTCCATTATCAGCCTTAAGCTTTCCACTTATAATATTTAGTAAAGTAGATTTTCCTATGCCATTTGGTCCTACAATACCAATTCTATCATCTCTCTCAACAATATAACTGAAATCCTTAATTAGTGTTTCACCATCAAAGGCTTTATTTATATGTTCAAGTTCAACAACCTTTTTACCAAGGCGACTGCTTCCTGATGCTATTTCCAATTTATCTCCATTTATATCAACAGCAGCCTGTTCTAGCTTTTCAAATCTTTCAATTCTAGCCTTTTGCTTTGTACTTCTTGCCTTTGCCCCTCTTTTAATCCAAGCAAGCTCTTTTCTATAAAGGCTCTGTCTTTTGTTCTCACTTGCTGCTTCAAGATCTTCTCTCTCTAGCTTTTTTTCTAAAAAATCACTGTAATTTCCTTTATAAGCATATATGTTTCCCCTATCAAGCTCATATATTTCGTTAACTATCCTATCAAGGAAATATCTATCATGTGTAACCATTAAAAGAGCTCCCTTTCTTCTATTAAGATACTGTTCAAGCCAGTCAATGGTTTCATCATCTAGATGATTTGTAGGTTCATCAAGTATAAGTAAATCAGATGGATTAATAAGAGCTCCAGCTAAAGCTATTCTCTTTTTTTGTCCACCTGACAGTGTTCCAATCCTTGCATTAAAATCACTAATTCCAAGCTTTGTAAGAATGGACTTTGCTTCACTCTCTATTCCCCATGCATTTGCTGTATCCATATTATAGTTAAGTTTAATAATTCTATCGCTTGAAGTATTAGGATTATTTATTGCCTCTTCATATTCTCTAATCAATTTTATAACAGCCGAATCTCCCTTAAATACCTGCTGTAGCACTGTAATATCCATATCAAAATCAGGGTTCTGAGGCAGGTATTCTATAGTAACTGAATTACCTTTGGTTATTTTGCCCTCATCTGGCTGTTCTAAACCTGAGATAATCTTCAACAAGGTTGTCTTCCCAGTTCCATTAATCCCTATTACTCCTATTTTATCCCCTTCGTTAATTCCAATGCTTATATTATTAAGTAATATTTTTTCACTATAACTTTTTAAAATGTTTTCTGCAGTTAAAAGATTCATATTAATCCCTTTCTTCCTGTCATTTGTTCTTCTACATTTATAACATATACAACAAAAAAGAGCAATTATATGTGTTGCTTGTATCAATAATTTTTCTATTTCATCATTACTTGATAATCCTATTCAATTTATCCATAATTTATTAAAATAAATGATATAATATCTATATAAATAAAATAACTATATTGAAATAAAAGGAGATACTTATGATAAAATCATTTGCTGAGCTAGGTCTTAACCCAAACCTGGTAGAAGGATTAAAAAAGGTAAATATAATTGAACCAACAGACATACAATCAAGAACAATTCCATTGGCATTGGAGAACAAGGATATAATCGGAGAATCACAAACGGGAAGTGGAAAAACCCTTGCATATTTACTTCCTATATTCGAAAGAATTAATACTACTAAAAGAGAAGCCCAGGCACTAATACTTGCGCCTACACATGAGTTAGCCATGCAGATTGATAGGGAAATACAGCTTCTTTCAGAAAACTCAGGTATGCAGGTAACCTCTACTCCAATAATAGGTGATATTAATGTAGAAAGACAGATTGTGAAGCTAAGGGGAAAACCTCATATTATTACAGGCTCCACAGGCAGAATATTAGAACTAATAAAGCGCAGAAAGATAAACGCACAAACCATAAAAACAATAGTAATTGATGAGGGCGACAAGCTTTTAGATATAAATAATCTCTCTGCAGTTAAGGATGTAATAAAAACTACCCTTAAGGATAGGCAGTTAATGGTTTTCTCTGCCACAATTAATGTAAAAACATTGACTATAGCAAAGTCTATTATGAAGGAACCTGAGGTTATACAAATCCAAGCAGTTAAGGATATAAATCCAAATATAAATCATATACTTTTCATGGCTGAACAGAGGGATAAAATAGAAGTGCTAAGGAAGCTATTGGCTTCAATTAATCCCCAAAGAGCAATTGTTTTTATAAACAAAAGTGATGAAATTAGACTAACTGCCTCAAAGCTTCAGTTTCACAAAGTAAATGCTTGCCCAATTTATGGCGATGCGTCAAAGGAAGAACGACAGAGGGCAATGGAAGGCTTCAGAACAGGTAAAACTAATGTTTTAATAGCCTCTGACCTAGCTGCTAGAGGTCTTGATATTAATGATGTGTCCCATATTTTTAATTTAGATCTTCCCGAGGATTCAAATGAATATCTCCACAGGTCAGGAAGAACAGGAAGAATGGGCAAACCCGGCACTGTTGTTTCTATTGTTTCACCTAGAGAGATGCCTATAATAAAGAAGTATGAAAAAGATTTTAAGATTCATATTGACATAAAGGAAGTGTATCAAGGGAAAATCCTAGATGCAGAATTAATCATCAATCCTGGTAATATTCGTAGGTAAACTACCAAAAGGCGGCAGCTACCTGAGAAGTTTTTTAAAAAACCTCTTCTCAGATGGCTGCCACCTTTGGGCTACTTACCTTCTAAACTCATAGAGCCTTCCGTTCTTTGGCTTAATAAATCTCTCTCCACGAAAGCCCTTTCTGGTCAAAATCTTCTCTATCTCATAAAGTGTGCCTGCATGACTAACTATTAGTACGTCTTCCACCTTTTCACTTAAAATAACATCTAAAATCTCATTTACTCGTTTTAAGGTATTAGTTCTCCCTTCAGGATGAGCCACGTGATTCCTTCCCCAAGAGGTTCTATTTAATATTGCCCAGAAATAATATGGAAGTCTTAAATTTGTCTTTACCCCTGCTGCAGATGGAATTTCAACCAATTTGTCCGTTATAATAATTTCACCATGATATACTGTCTTGGCAGTGGTTATGGCTCTGCTTAGACTGCTGCAATAGCATTTATCCCATTCCTCATCTATTACTACTTCATTTGGTATTACTTCTCTTCTATCATAATTATAAGAGTATTCATCATATTCCTTTGAGGTCATAAAGCTTGCTCTGTATAAATCAACCCTAAAGTGCCTGATAAGTCCAATTCTCATACATATCCCTCATTACTCTATTTTTCTTCATTTTCACAATTTTTTATAACTTACCTTCCTAGTTTTGATCCCCACAGTAATAAATATACCTGTGTGGTAAATCTTTATCTAATAAACATATACAGTACATATACTCCATAAAGAAAGAACCCTATTCCAAAGGCAGCTATTCCATATTCTAAAAGCATTGAAATATTGCCCGATAACTTTGGGGTTGCTACTTTTTTACCTTTTGAAGCTATAAAATTAATAGTAAATAAGCTTAAAAACATACCCGTAAGCAATGAAACAGCAAAAATAAAATATATTAGTTTTCCAGTATTCCGCCATACTCTTATAACAGTAGTACTCAATGTCAGCCAAAAAAAATGTGTCATAGGATTTGTAAAATTAATAATAAATCCTGTTATAATAGGACGATGCTTTGCCTCTTTTTTATCCTGTATATTCTCTTCATTATTTTCTTCTGGTTTCTTTTTACTATTCTTTATAGCCTTATAACCTATATAGAAAATTATTACACCTGAAAGCATCCAAAAAAACACTTCCAGTAACTTATTTTTTTCAATTAACTCAAGCAATCCAAAATTAATAAGCATCACATCAATGGCATCTGCTATAAGTGAACCAACTGCAATCATTAATCCATACCTAAATCCCTTTGATATAGTCCACCTTACAGATTCAATTCCAGCTGGACCCATTGGTATAGCAATTACTATTCCCGTAATTAGTCCCGTATAAATTGCCTTAAATATTAACATATAATAATTGCTCATTATAATTACCTCCAAAAAAATTAGCTATGCTAATATATTAACCAAATACTAACATAATTACAATAGTTAACAACCTCATATAATTACTTAGTTATTTGACTACATATCTACTTACACTTTCTTCAAGTGCAATTATTCAGATTTTATGATATAATATGCGGCGAGTCTAAAAATTAATGTAGAGGAAGGTAATAAATGATTACAGTAACTAATGTAGGTTTAAGATATGGAGATAGAAAGCTTTTTGAAGATGTAAACTTAAAATTCACCCCTGGCAATTGTTATGGTGTAATAGGTGCAAATGGAGCAGGTAAAAGTACCTTTTTAAAAATTTTATCCGGTGAAATTGAAGCTAATACAGGTGAAATAAGTGTACCAAATGGAATACGTATGTCTGTATTAAAGCAGGATCATTATGAGTTTGATAAGTACATGGTTATAGAAACTGTAATCATGGGAAATTCAAGACTTTATGCAATAATGAAAGAAAAGGATGAGCTTTATGCAAAGACAGACTTTACAGATGAAGACGGCATGAAAGCATCAGAATTAGAAGGTGAATTTGCTGAGTTAAATGGCTGGGAAGCCGAAGCTGAAGCCTCATCACTTCTTCAGGGGTTAGGCATAGGTACCGAATCTCATGGTATGCTTGTAGAAAGCTTATCTGGTTTAGATAAGGTAAAGGTTCTTCTTGCACAAGCTCTTTTTGGTAAGCCAGGCATCCTTATTTTAGACGAACCTACCAATCATCTTGACATAAAATCAATAAATTGGCTTGAGGATTTCTTAATAGATTTTGAAGGAACGGTTATTGTTGTTTCCCATGATAGACACTTTTTAAATAAGGTATGTACTCATATGGCAGATGTTGATTTTGGTAAAATCAAGTTATATGTTGGAAACTATGACTTTTGGTACGAGTCTAGCCAATTGGCTTTACAAATGGCAAAGGATCAGAATAAGAAAAAGGAGGAAAAGGTTAAGGACCTTCAGGAGTTTATCGCACGCTTTAGTGCAAATGCCTCAAAATCTAAACAAGCCACCTCTCGTAAGAAACTTCTTGAAAAAATAACACTTGATGATATTGAACCATCAAGCAGAAAATATCCTTTTGTAGGTTTTAAGCCTGAGCGTGAAGTAGGAAATGAAATACTTACTGTTGAAGGCTTAACAAAAACCATAGGTGAAGAAAAAGTACTTGATAATGTAAGCTTTACTGTTAAAAAGGATGATAAAATAGTTTTTATAGGAGAAAATGAAATTTCAAAAACAACACTGTTTAAAATATTGACTGGGGAAATGGAGCCAGATAGTGGAACCTTCAAGTGGGGGATTACAATTACAAAGGCATATTTTCCAAAGGATAATTCTGAATTCTTTAATAATGTATCCTTGAGTTTAGTTGATTGGATGCGACAATTCTCAGAAGAAAAGTCTGAAAGCTATCTGAGAGGTTTCCTTGGAAGGATGCTATTTTCTGGAGATGAAGCTCTAAAAGAAGCAAATGTTTTATCAGGAGGAGAAAGGGTTAGGTGTATGCTTGCAAAGATGATGTTAAGCAGTGCAAATGTTTTAATTCTTGATCAACCTACGAACCATCTTGACCTTGAATCAATAACTGCTTTAAACAATGGTCTAAGGGACTATAAAAGCAACCTATTATTTACCTCCCACGACCATCAGTTTATTCAGACAATAGCAAATAGAATAATTGAAATTACAGCTACAGGTATAATAGATAGAAGTATGAGCTATGATGAGTACCTTGATAGTATATAGTAATATTATTAATAGAAAAAAATCCCTTTTCATGATAGTATATAATTAAATATATTTTATGGAAGCAGGGTGTTTCAGTTGCATAACTTTCTTACAGAGGAAGCAATAAATAAAATTAGAGAAGAAATTGAATATAGAAAAGTAGTCCTGAGACATAAAATACTTGAGGACGTAAAGGAAGCAAGAGCCCACGGTGATCTTAGTGAAAACTATGAATATAAGGCAGCAAAACAAGAGAAGGGTAAGAATGAGGGTCGTATACGTTATCTTGAAAGAATGATAAAAACTGCAACAATTATAAGTGACGAGTCTGCCGAAAATGAAGCAGGACTTGGGAAAATAATAAGAGTAAGGTTTTTATCAGATAATGAGGTTGAGGAATTTATACTAGTAACAACCATAGAATCAGACCCTATGAATAACCTAATAAGCATTGAATCTCCCTTAGGTCAAGCCATTTATAAGCGTAAAATTGGTGACGAGCTTGTAGTAGAATCTCCTGAGGGAACCTATTCTGTAAGAATTGAAGAAATCCTTATTAAATAGTGCAAAGGACTGTGTCGAAAATACTATGGTTTAATTCTTTTACAAGTAAAACTAAGCCCTACATGGAAATGGTACTGATTTACCATTTCCATGTAGGGCTTTCGTGTGATTAACAGAGGCTTCACATTTCACACCATCATCTATTATTTGCTTTATCAAATGGTATACCTTCCGCCTTTGGTGCTCTCGACCTCTTAGAAGTAAAGACTAGTGCAATCATAGTTGCAACATAGGGAAGCATTTTATAATAGGTCTGATTTACTTTCAAAGCACTTAAAAACGGAATAAGGGAAGTAGAATAAGCAAGTGTTCTGAGGAATGCAAAGAACAATGAAGCAAACATTATCTTTATAGGCTTCCACTGTCCGAATATCATAACTGCAAGTGCAAGGAATCCAAAACCTGCAACGCCTGTATGACCATTAACATTACCGTCCATTACACCTACTGAATAGAAAAATCCACCAATTCCACCGAGGATTCCAGAAATTCCAACTCCACAATACCTCATTAAAAACACACTGATACCAACCGAGTCAGCAGCATGAGGATGCTCACCACATGCTCTAAGTCTTAGACCGAACTTAGTCTTGTAGAAAATAACAGTTGCTATAATAAGAAGTAAAAAACCTATATATACTGTTAGGTATGTGTTCTTGAAAAACAAATCACCAATCACAGGTATTTTACTAACGCCTGGAACCTTTTGAATATAAAAGTTTATATTAGTTGTAATACCATCGCTGTTAAATTTCATTTTTGAAAAAAGTAATATTGCAGCAGGAATAAGCATATTAAGTGCTGTACCTGTAATTGTTTGATCTGCCTTCATATTAATTGCAGCAAAGGCTAACAGCATGGAATATAATATTCCTGCAACAGCGGCAACAAACATTGATATAATCAATACTATCTGGGGACTCATTCCTGAACCCTGCAATACTAAAACAGCCAAGCATCCGAAAAATGCTCCAAACAGCATTATACCTTCAAGGGCGATATTAATGACACCGCTACGTTCGCTGAACATACCACCTAATGCTACTAATAATAAAGGAATTGCAACCGGCAGCGTATTTTGAATTAAATAGTATAACGTATCCATGACTTACGCCTCCCCCTTATTGTTTCCGTCTGATGCAATAGCTACTTCTGCATTTGCATTACTCTCTGACTTTTTATTTTTACTGAACTTTTTCAGGTATTTAGCAAGAGTTGTTTGCATAAGCATTGCAAAGGCTGAGAAATAGATAATAACAGCAATTACCACATCAATAATTTCAGGTTTATAACCAAACAGAGCTGCAAGTGTACCACCTCTCTGAATATGTGAGATAAACACTGATGAGAAGATTATACCCAGAGGACTTGAATTACCAAGCAGAGCTACTGCAATTCCATTAAAACCATTTGCTGCAATAATGCTAACAGGTTCATAGGTCATACTGCTTCCTGCAATTGTAGAGGGTGCCAGTATTGCAAATGCACCACCAAGTCCAGCCATGCCACCTGCTATTACCATAGTAAGCACTGTATTTCGTTTATGATTCATTCCTGCATAATGACTAGCATTCTTATTATAACCTGTTGCTTTCAGTTCATATCCAAAGGTTGTCTTATTTAAAATCACATGTAAAAGGATTGCTAGTGCAATAGCAATAAAAATTGCAACATTAACATTTGAATTTGCAACTCCAAGGGATGGTATTTGTGCACTTGCTGGCAAATAAGATGTTCTTGTTTTTGAGGAAACATACATTGTAGCATTTCCCTGAACAAGCATATCTACCAGATACATTCCTATATAGTTGAACATTATTGCAGTAATAACTTCATTAACATTCCTCCACGCCTTGAAAAATCCAGGTATAAATCCCCATAACATTCCTCCGACCATACCTGCAAGTATGCAGACTATCCAATGTATGGGAGCAGGAAGTTTCCACATAAAACCTACATATAATGCAAAGAACATACCCATTGTATACTGGCCTGAAGCTCCAATGTTAAATAGTCCCATTTTGAATGCAAACCCAACAGCAAGACCAGTCATTAGAATTGGTGTTGCAAAATAGAATACATCTCCTAGTCTGGAAAGTCCGCCTAAAATTACCATTCTAAAGCCTGCTAGAGAATTTTCCGGGCTTGCGATAACCATAATTATAAAGCCAAAAATAAGGCCAAGTATAATAGCCAGCAGTGCAGCAGTAAATGCTGAAGTCCCTTTGCTGCTTAATATTCCTCTTATTTTATTTTTTGGAGAAAATTCATTCTTATGCATATTCATTCTCCTTTACTGTATTACGTTTTGCACCGGACATGTAAAGACCAAGTTCCTGAACTGTAATTGCCTTTGGATCCAGTTCTCCCACTATTTCGCCCTCATAAATTACAAGAATGCGGTCACTTACATCCATAACTTCATCAAGCTCTAGTGATACTAGTAATACTCCCTTTCCAGCGTCACGTGTTGCTACAAGCTGCTTGTGTATGAATTCAATAGCTCCTACATCGAGACCACGGGTAGGCTGAACAGCAACCAGTAGATTATGCTCCTTATCAAGTTCCCTTGCCAAAATCGCCTTTTGCTGATTACCACCAGACATATTACGTGTAATAGTTACAGGACCTTGCCCACTTCGAATGTCATACTTTTTACTTAGCATTTCTGCATAGGTACGAACTGCTTTTCTCTTAATGAAGCCTCTATTATGAAACTCAGGCTGCCAATATCGCTGCAGTACCAAATTATCCTCTAATGAATAATCAAGAACTAGTCCATGTTTGTGACGATCTTCAGGGATGTGACTCATACCTGTTTTTGAGCGGGTACGTATGGTGCTCTTTGAAATATCCTTACCACATAGAGTAATTTTACCTTTATTCTGTTTCTCGAGGCCAGTAATCGCTGATACCAATTCAGTCTGTCCATTTCCATCTATACCAGCCAGGCAGACAATTTCCCCAGCTCTTACATCAAAGGAAACATTCTTTACAGCATTCTTTTTACTTGTCTGTGAAGTTACAGTTACCCCATTTAAAGAAAGTACTACCTCACCAGTCGCAATGTCTTTTTTATCCACTACAAGACTGACATCTCTTCCAACCATCATTCGAGACAGTTCTTCCTTGTTGGTATCCTTTATATCAACGGTACCGATGAACTTACCCTTTCGAAGTACAGTACAGCGATCGGCTACCGCCATAATCTCATTTAGTTTATGTGTAATAAATAAAATGGATTTACCTTCTTTAGCAAAGCCTCGCATAATTTCCATAAGCTCATCAATTTCCTGAGGAGTTAATACTGCTGTCGGCTCATCAAAAATCAAAATATCATTATCACGATAGAGCATCTTGAGAATCTCAACTCTCTGCTGCATTCCAACTGTAATCTTTTCAATAATAGCATCAGGATCCACCTGTAATCCATATTGCTGAATGAGGCTCAAAATCTTTTCCTTAGCTTTATTTCTCTGCAGAAACCCCATTTTATTTGGCTCAACTCCAAGAATAATATTCTCTAAAACAGTAAAATTCTCAACCAACTTAAAATGCTGATGCACCATTCCAATTCCAATATCATTTGCATCCTTAGGATTATTTACTTTTACTACTTCTCCATCTTTTCTTATTTCTCCCTTTTCAGCCTGATAAAGTCCAAAAAGTACGCTCATAAGCGTAGATTTCCCAGCACCATTTTCTCCAAGTAGAGCATGGATTTCGCCTTTCTTCAATCGGAGGGTTATATCATCATTTGCTATAATGCCTGGAAATTCCTTTGTTATATGAAGCATTTCAATAATATAATTTTCCATGTTTACCTCCCTGATATCACTTCTATAGTGAATAAAAGGGGAAAAGCTTCTCGTCTTTTCCCCTCCAGTTTTACTGATATAAGGTTAATTAATACTGGATACTTGTGAAATATTTACTACTATCTTGTTTGAACTTTAACCTTTACAAGTTTAAGGTTTGTTGTAAGCTCCTTAGCAGTTGCATTTCCGTTTGGATCAGCAACTGTAAATGTACGTACAGGTTTAACTGAGCCATTTTCAAGAGTTGCAAATACTTTATCATAAGCAGCCTTGTCAAATGATGTAAATCTGTCAAATGCATTGCCACCGCCGATTACTTCTGTAGGAAGTCCTACACCAGCATTAGATGCATTAAAGTAAGTAGTAGGTTTTCCACCGTAGGTATCCCAGCTGTTTGTTTTATAAATTGCTTCTAGAACTGCAATAACTGAAGCACCTAGTCCCTTTGTAGCTGATGTAATAACAGTTTCACTGTCATATCTCTGGTCAACGTCAACACCTATTACCTTTTTGCTTGATTCAGATGCTGCTGACATTACGCTCTTACCAACAGAACCACCGCATGCAAATATAACTTCTGTACCTTCCTGGTACATTGTTTTTGCAGTAGCCTTGTTAGTATCATTTTCTTCAAAGTTTCCTGTGTAATGATAAGTAACAGCTACTGAACCATCGGCTAAACCAAGTTCTACAGCTGCAGCCTCAGCTCCCTGAAGATATCCATAACCAAATGCCTGAACTGCTGGAACAGCCATACCACCCATGAATCCAAGTTTCTTCATGCCATCTTTTACAGCAGCATATCCTGCAAGATAACCTGATTGTTCCTCTGAATACATAACACTTGCAACGTTTGCCTCTGTTTTAAATGTTGCATAATCAGCTGTATGTGGTGCTCCATCAAGAAGGATGAATTTTACATCAGGATACTTTGTCTGAGCTTCATAAACTGGAACCTCAAATAAGAAACCTGGTGTAACAATAACCTTAGCTCCACCTGTAACAGCTAGGTCGATTTGTGCAAGATAACCTGCATCTGAAGCTTCTTCTGGTTTGTAGTACTTATGTGTAACATTATTTTTTTCTGCAAATTCAACTACGCCTTCCCAAGCTCCTTGATTAAATGACTTGTCATCAATATTACCCTTATCTGTGATAAGTGCAATTTCAAAGCCAGTTGCCTTTGGAGTTTCTGTTTTTGGAGTTTCTGTTTTTGGTGTTTCTGTTTTACCACAACCTGCCAACATAGCAACAGTAAGTAAAATAGCTAATGCTAGTCCCATTATTTTTTTCATACATTTGCCCCCTTTTCTTTTCTACGTAATCCGTAGATAATTAAATTATAACATATTTTAGGTTCTTTTCAACAAATATTGAAAAATCAGAAGTATTCTTTTGAAAAAATTTTATTTAAATTTATAAAACTAAATTTTATTATGCAAATCATATCTAAAATGACTTGATTAATTCAAGTCATAGGCCAATCTATCTTTCCTGTATAATACAACACCCTAACGTGAACTACTCACCACCTAAGAGGTGGGAGCTTCGTGGTCAATACTACTACTGTAGCAAGTTTACCCACGCTATCAAGGTCATTCCAACCTCTCTAACAATATATCTTATATTTACATTGCTAGTTTTAGCAGATTCCTGCTTGCATTTATATCTCTATCCATCACCATTCCACATACTGAACAGATGTAGGTTCTGCAAGATAAGTCTTTAGTTTGGTTTGATTGATTGCCGCAATTAGAACATAATTGACTACTTGCATAGTTAGAGGGTGCTATTATTATTTCTCTGCCGTACCAGTTTGCTTTATACTCCAGCATCCTTCTAAATTCTGACCAGCTCACATCTGCTATTGATTTAGCTAACTTATGGTTCTTTATCATATTACCTACTTTTAAGTCCTCAATTACTATAACTTGGTTTTTGCTAATCAATTGAGTGCTTACTTTATGTAAAAAATCATTTCTTTGATTGGCTACCTTCTCATGTAACTTTGCTACTTTAATTCTAGCTTTCCTTCTATTATTGCTTCCTTTTTGCTTTCTTGATAAGTCCTTTTGAAGTTTAATTAGCCTTTTTTCTGATTTCCTTAAGTGCTTTGG
>JARDZI010000421.1 GCA_029240935.1 Clostridiales bacterium | reverse complement strand
ATGTTTCTCCTCTGCCATTTAGATTTCCGTCACTTCTATTTTTATCAAAGGACATACCATCTAAATTGTAATAAGCTGAAAGATCTATTGGTTTAGATTCAGGTTTTCCTTCCTTGTACATTCCTGAGTTATCAAACTTAACAAGGAAAGTCTTTATTTCATACTTATTGAGTGTAGTTGTTAAGCTCTTTCCGCTAATCTGTGGCAAAGCTGCTCCTGCAATTTCATCTTCAATAAGATTAACTTCCTTGGCACTAGTAATTTGCGCTGGAAGATTAATATCAACACTTGTATTATCTTTTCCTTCTGTCTCTACTAATCTTACTATATAGCTGTTTGATCTATCCTCACCATTCTTTGCATCTATTCCTCTAACTTCTGCCTTCTTAAAAACTGAAAGCATAGCATTATTGTCTGCGGAGGTAACTTTTGCAAAGGATGCTGATGAAGCTAAATCACCTTCATGATTTGTTACAGTCTTAGCTATGGCTGGGTAATTATATTCATTAGCTTTAACAGCAACATCTCCAGTTTTCCAATCGCCACTGTGAGGATAGAAGGAATATTTGATTTCTCTATTTCCAAAATCTGTAGCTCCACCTCTGTTATCTAATGGTGATCTCAGTAAAGATAAGCGCAGAACTCCATTAGGACAATCCCAGCCTTCCTTACTGTCGCTTAATACAGATACACCAAAGCCATCCTGTGACATATCTGCAAACTTATAGCCTTCAACTTCAAACATTCCCTCAGTATTCACAGCTGGTCTGTTTATTGTAGCATAGGCTATGTCATAGGTAACATTTTGTGGATGCACACTCATTGGGAATGCAGCCTTAAGCATTTTCTGCTTTTCATTCCAGTTAATCTTAAGCTGTACGTCTATTCTGTCAATGCTGTTGTAAAGCGTAATATACTCATCAATTGTAGAAAGTCCGGATGGAGAAACCTTTGAAACCTTAAAGGTTGCCTTTGCAGGACCATTCTCAACTAATTTAACAGGAGCACTTACTTTATTAGCTTCTACAGGTGTAGCATTCATATCATCATAATCAATATTCCAGGATTCCCATTCTCTAGGGGTATCTGACAGGAATTGAAGCTTGTTAAATTGCTGATTATCTGCAACTACTTCTTTATTATTCTTCTTGTCAAATATGCTGGATATATTACCTGTAACAGGGTCTATCTGTACTTTAAAGAATTGATTTTCAAAGGTCTTATTTGCTTCATCGACATTTATTGTAGTTGTATAAGAAGCATTATCTTTTTCTACTGCTCTGTAAATAGAATATCCCATAGCAGGTATGGAAGCTTCAAAGGCTACTACTGCCTTGTGCCCATTTCTGCTTATAATCTGGCTTGGTATTTCCTCTCCAGAAGCATCAAGTATGGTTATAGAACTGTCCTCAGTGGATACATACACATCTGTCTGAACAGCATCTGTCCTGTCCCAAGCTAATGCATTAGAAAGCATTATCGGCTGTCCGTCTCCCTTAGTATTAACTCTATTTGCTATGCCATATAGTGCAGTGTCCTTTGCACTATTAAGTTCATTCAGTGCAATTTCAGCATCATTAAAGGCATCATCATATACAGGTTTTATAGCTGAACCAGGCAGTACATCATGAAATTGATTTAACAGGGTCTTCTGCCAAGCAGCATTAATTTTTTGCTGAGGATAGCTTGATGAACCTAAAAGCGTAGAAATTGAACTGAATTTCTCTGCTTCTTCAGCAGCTTCTTCAGAATAGCGATTATATTTTTTCATTGGATCTGCTGTTGTCATTACTCCTCTGTGGTATTCAAAATATAATTCATTATCTACTTCAGGTATTGTTATATTTTTTTCTTTTACTTGCGCATCCAAATCTTTAAGAGTTTCTTCAGCTGTACTCATTTTAATTGATGGATAAGCAGAATTATTGTTAATGTTATTGATATTATTCAAATCACTTTGAGTAGGTCCGCCGCCGTGGTCCCCAGAGCCATAAAGCACAAGACTTGTTTTAAGTCCTAGGCTGGAAGGATAATTCAATGTATTAGCAAGATTATTTCCGGTTATGGCTCCTCCACTAAGGGAATAATCATGGGTTGGCTTATAGCTTGTAACAGTACTTCCATCAGGAGATGTCCAATTAAAATATTCATAGGGCCATCTATTTTTATCATTCCAGTTAAGCTTTGTAGTTACAAAGTAATCCATACCGCTTTTCTTAAATATCTGAGGCATATTGTAGCTAAAGCCAAATACATCTGGCACCCAGGCTATATTAGGTAAAACTCCATAATTATCTCTGAAAAAGTTCTGAGCATACAGGGATTGTCTTACCATGGACTCACCATTAGTATTGTTTAAATCCGGTTCAATAACCTGACCTCCTACGATTTCCCACTGGCCATTCTTTACCTTATCATCAATTCTTGCTGCTAACTCAGGGTAATATTCTTTTGCCCACTCATATATTTGTGAGGATGATTGACTAAAACGATACTTTGGATTGGCATCCATTAAGTCCAGTGCCCTTTTAAAGGTATCAGGTATAATATCACTTATTGTTTCTGCGTATCTCCAGTTCCAGGCTGCATCTATATGTGCATTGCCCAGCATGTTCACTGTTGAAGTTTTGTCATAGGCTTGAACTACTCCAGCAGGTAGTGCAGTCAATATCATTGAAGCTGTCATTCCTGCTCCCAAAATCTTTCTTAATACTTTTTTCATACTCTCCCCCCATTAACTTTATTTACTTATAAAAGTATACAATTGCTAAATAACACCCCCAATTTACTTACTTAAAGATGAGAAATAGTTTATTTTTATGGTAGCTACCCATTCTTACTTTAGGGTCTTTTTAAATGTATCCCATTTGTCCAAGTTGCTCT
>JARDZI010000420.1 GCA_029240935.1 Clostridiales bacterium | reverse complement strand
AAACCAATTATAAATGGGGCTAGCATTGCATTTACTCTCCTGCTGTTGAATAAGTTATTTAAGGATTTTTCTGCCACAATTAAATGAGCTCTTTTTTCCATCATTCTCTGCAGAAAGGTAATTGTGTAAAAAGCTAGAATAAGATTGATTGTACCTAAGCTAAAGACCCCATTTTTCATAAGTTTAATTGATTGTAATGGACTTATTCCATATAGCAAAATCGTAATTAATATACCAGCAAATGTTGATGCATATAAAGGCTTTTTAAGCTTTATTACTATAACAATACAAGAAAAAATTAATAGCAATTTGATGATGTCCATAATAGCCTCCTTTGTATTCTTCTTACTGTACTGAACAATTATTAAATATAACTAAGTTTTCAAAGATAAATAAAAATAAAGAGCTTTAATAAACTTAATTATCAGCTCTTTGTTTTTCTTTAAACTTCTTCTATTCCTACTACTTCAAATCCTACTTTTTTAATAACAGCTTTTATATCTTCATCTAATACATTTCCTTCTACAACAGCAGTCTTTGTTGTCAAATCAATGTTTACATTCTCTAGTCCTAATTCCTTTAAAGCTTTAGTTGCTTTATTAACGCAACCTCCACAACTCATTCCTTTAATTAATACTTTCTTAGCCATTTTGCTTTCCCCCTAAAAATTATGTTAGTAGCTGCTTTAAGTTTCTAGAATCATGAAAAAATTATACCCTCTATTGCTATAAAGCTACAAGTTACTATGAAATTAATTAGTTACTCTTATTATTCATTGTGATAATCGCATTTCTGACATTGAGCCATTATGTGCTCACTTTCATCTTTGTGATAAGCTCCAGACCACTTGCAAATACTTTGCAAAATAGGAATAACAGATTTACCCTTGTCCGTTAATGAATACTCTACTTTAGGTGGAATTTCATCGTATTGCTCCCGTCTTATTATGTTATCTGAAATTAAGTTCTTCAAAGTTGCCGCTAATACTGCATCTGTAATGTCTGCCATTTCATTACGAATCTCACTATAACGCAGGATATTCTTCTCAGCCAGCACACATATAATTCGCGAATTCCACTTTCCTCCAAATATATCCAATCCGTACTCTAAAGGACATCTGATTTCTTTTTCTAATTTTGGTTTATACATCTGCCATTCCTCCAAAACTTTTGATATATAAATTATAACTTGATGCTATCAATTTGCAAGTTACTATGAAATTTATTAGTTACTCATAAATTAATTGATATCTTCAACCTGTATAGTATTTTTTATATACTCTAATTGCGCAATAAGCAAATAAAACAATATTAGAGGAGGAATTTTACTATGGAAGTAAAAGCTTATCTTGAAATCACAATGAAGATCAATAACTCAAACAGACCTGCTGCAGCAAAGGTTTATTCAGATTACCGTACTCCATTTTTAAATAGCATATCCGGTGCACTTACTAAAGAACTTTTAATCCGAGATGAAGATGTTCAGGTGCTACATGGATTCGATTCTGTAGAACACGCAAAAGCATACTTAGATACTGAGTTATTCAAAAACGATGTTTTTGTAGCGCTCAAACCATTATGGGATGATGCTCCTGATGTAAAAATATATAGTGTAGCATAATACTCAATCATGCATTCAAAGTCGTGCAACTAGCAGATTGTACGACTTTTATTTATCTGCTCAAGGGACCTGTCATTTGCACAAAAACTCCCTTTCTCAAATAATGATTGACATAGAAACCGATGAATGATACTATTGTACCAACTGGTAGGTACAGGAGATGATGAATTTGTCAGAAAAACGCCAAGAAATAATTGACACAGCTATATTATTAATGCAATCTAAGGGCTATGAAAACACTAAGTTGAGTGAAGTTCTTGAGGCTAGCAAAATTGGAAAGGGTCAATTTTATTATTACTTTTCGTCAAAACAAGAATTGGGAATGGCTGTTGTAGATTGCTTTTCTAATACTTGGAGCAGACAGCTATTGGATAACATACTCAAATCAAATAAAGATTCTCAAACTAAATTTGATGAAATGTTTGAATGGATAATTGAGGATCAAAAATCCAATAGTGCAAAAACCGGATGTTTTTTTGGTAATCTAGCAATTGAATTAAGTGAACATGATGAAATATTTCGGCAGAAAATCCAATTAGTATTTGACAATTGGATTAATGCTTTGAAGCCTGTTTTGATTGGAATGCTTAATAACACTTTAGAGCCTGATTCACCTGAATTGGATAATTTAGCTCATGGAGTGGTTGCCTTAATAGAAGGTGGAATTTTACTTATGAAGAGTAAACAGGATATTAATATTCTTATTAATATTGCTCACTTAGCTCGTAAACTTGTATATTCCTTTTCGAATGTGTAGGCAGCAGTAAATATTGTTAATTGCATATTTGGATTTAGTTGCGGTGGCATAATACCTGCTTTCGTCAATGTAAGCATAAATAATTTGGTTTGCCGCAATTAAATTTTACCTTTAACATACCAACCAGTTGGTACACAAATGATAATTAATTTAATCTTATAGTTCAGCAAGGATAAATTTCTTGCTATATAGAAAAAGGAGTGTTTAAAAATTATGGATACAATCAAAGCTATTTTAGAGAGAAGAAGTGTAAGAAAATTTACAGAGCAACCTGTTTCAAAAGAAATGTTAGAAAGTTTAGTTGAATGTGGAAGATTAGCTCCCACTGGTCATAATAAGCAAGGGCGTTCATTTCTTGTACTGACAGACAGAGCTGCTATCGATGAGGTTGGAAAGATTGGAACTTGGAGTAAATTTGTAATTGGTAAAGCTCCTGCTTTAATTCTCGTTTTCTGTGATAATCAGGAATGCGCAACACTTGTTGAGGACGGTTCGGCTGCTACTGAGAATATCCTCATT
>JARDZI010000419.1 GCA_029240935.1 Clostridiales bacterium | reverse complement strand
GCATACCTTCTGCCCTTTAGATATACCTCTGACCTTCCATTTAGAATATATGCAGGGAATATTGGTATACAGGAAGGTGTGATAAGCATTGGTGTCCAACTTTTGTGGATACTTCTATTAGTCACTTTGGGCAGACTGTGGATGAAAAAAGCATTAAGAAAAATAATAATTCAAGGAGGTTGATATAGTGAAGCTGTATTTCAAATATGTATCCATTCTTCTAAAAAGTCAGATGGAATATAGAACTTCATTTATTCTACTTTCCATTGGGCAGTTTTTTGTACCTTTTTTAATTTTTCTATCCCTATTAATGTTTTTTCAAAGATTCCCTAATATAGGTGGGTGGTCACTTTATGAGGTAGCACTGTGTTATTCGGTTATACATATAGCCTTTTCACTAAGCGAGTGTTTTGCAAGGGGGTTTGACAGCTTCTCATCAATTGTTATTAATGGGGACTTTGACAGGATTCTGGTGAGGCCTCTCTCAACAGTGCTTCAGGTGCTGGGTTCTAAATTTGAATTCACCAGAATAGGACGTTTAGCTCAAAGCATTATTGTACTAATATTTGCATTAATAAATATTAATATGGACTGGAATATTTTCAAAGTAATAACCCTGCTACTTATGATCATAAGTGGAATATTCATATTTGTAGGAATATATATGCTAGGTGCAGCCCTGTGTTTTTGGACCATAGAAGGCCTGGAGGTAATAAATATATTCACAGACGGAGGAAGGGAAATGTCCCAGTATCCCCTCAGTATTTATAAGGAGTGGGTAAGAAAGTTCTTCACATTTGTTATTCCCTTTGGCACAGTAAATTACCTGCCACTTATGTTTATACTGGGAAAGAACAATGCAACCAGCATTGACTATATGTTTATACCACTTGCAGGGGTGCTATTTATCATTCCATGTTTATTTGTGTGGAGATTTGGAGTTAAGCATTACAAGTCAACTGGATCATAGTAAATTAAAAATAGTACCAGTTAAACGAGAACTTTCCAAATCTCATCAAACTGGCACCATATAACATTCATATTCCTAAGTAGGGGCGAACAGTGTTCGCCCGTTTTTGCCCACTTACAATGATGGATTAGCCTAAATCCCAAGTGCCAAGGGGGTGAGCACTGTTGGCCCTACAGTGATTAAAATTTATGGTTGTTTTTGTTTTTTTAATGTATGGATCAATTCAGCATGCTTGCGATCTCATCGAGTTTTGTTTTTAGTACACCGTATCCATGATATCTCAAACATATTACCTTGTTTTCTTTATATGCAAAAAAATACTGTATTTCACCCTTTGTGGCAAGTACCGCTCTATCAAAATACCCTAAGGATAATTCCTCTAGGGTCATATAATCATATGGATATATATATCGGCTTATTAAGTCCTCCATAAGTGGCTCTGCAAATATTGATAATGAAAGCTGATAATATCTTGTTGTTAGTGATGGCTTATATTCACCACTATTATCCTCCCACATCATATTCTCAACAATGCCCCTTTGACTGATCTCATATTGAATATAAGCAATGGGACTCCAATCGTAGAAAACATGGTTATCGTAATCTCTGCCGCTATAGGAAATCTCATTGTAATACTTGAAATTTTCCTTTTCCTCCAAATCAGCAAGGCCTATTGTAGGTAGTTCCACACTAATTTCCTCAATATTTTTATCCCAACTCTTTGCAATTTGCATGAAAGGTAGAATAATTGTCATAACCCCTGCCAATACTAATAAACTATATACTGATATTTTTATTGCTTTACCTTTTTTATAGTTCCTCTTATGTACTATGGGTACTCCAGATTTTAGTTGTTTAAAAAGTCTATTTATACCCCTTACATTTTCAATGTTTTGGATCATGACAAACCCTTCAAGTATTATCAAAAACAAATCATTAACAAGATTACCCTCTGCCATGTTAAGCATAGGCTGTTTAAAAATCATATATTTACCCAAATTAATAACTATAATAAATAACACCAAAACAGTTATCAAAATAGCAGAATTTTTTAACTTTCGATTTAATATGTCAAATGTGTAGCTTTGTGCCACAGGATCAGTGTGTATTTCCTCAGCTTCATCATCCTTTGCCATATAAATATAAAATAATCTGTTAATTTGGGTGACATAGTTCCAGCCGGAACGCTGAAAATATTCCAAGATTTCTTCACTGGGCATTTCATTACCTTTGCCAACTGGTTCTAATCGGTACCTTACTTTTTTTTCCTCTCCCTCTTCAAAATGTGCAAACATCCTGCCAAAGCTCTTGAGGTATAATCCCTCTGCAGCCATGTCACAAAGCCAGCTTTCCATTCCTGCAATATCATATATATTCACAGAGATAAACTTTTTTACAGTTTTATTTGTTCCCATTACATGCCCTCACTTTCCCCATCGGCTATACAGGCCTTTAGCCTTTGTATTTCCTCTTTATATAGGTCAATTCCCTTTTCAGTAATACAGTAGGTACGTTTTCTGCCCTCCACCCTGGTTTCAGTTATTAGCTGTTCCTCTTCAAATTTACCAAGTATGGTGTATAGAGTTCCAGGACCTATATTGACTCTGCCATTTGTCTTCTTTTCAATAAATTCAGCTATCTCTATACCGCACATTTCCTGCTTTAAAAAGGACATTAGTACATAAAACATGGTTTCTGTAAGGGACTCTAAAGCTTTCTTAGCCACTGCTTCACCTCCAATATCGTGTATCAATATCGTATATTGATATTGTAATATCCTTATAGGATATTGTCAAGATTTAGTTTGAAGTTAATGAGCTTAAAAATCGTTTTATCTACCGACCTCTCACACCACCGTACGTACCGTTCGGTATACGGCGGTTCAATAAGAATTAATGTACTTGTTTATACCGTTTTTGAATACTTGTGTATCCCAATTTTTCAAGATAATCATTTGTAAGAGTTGTAGCAAGAATAGGGCTATTGGATATTCTCCAGTAGCCTTTCCTTGTGTTTGCATGTTCCCATGCCTTTTGGTCAGTGGCTCCAAGTTTCTTCAGATTATCATATTTTGTTTTAATCTTTTTCCACTGCTTCCAGAGGCACATTCTTATTCTTCGCCTTAACCATTTATCAAGTTCCCTTGTTAGACTGCTAATATCAGCTATTCCATAATAATTAATCCACCCATATATACACTGCTTTAGCTTTTCCATTCTATATTCCATGCTTTTGCCATTGTTTCTTGAGGTGATTTCTCTTATCTTGGTTTTAAACTTGTTTATGGATTTTTGGTGTACTCTTACTCCTATCTTTTCATATAATTGATAGAATGTGAATCCAAGAAATTTTCTTCTCCATGGTCTGTCAACTGCACTTTTATCCCTGTTCACTCTTAGTTTAAGTTTCCCTTCCAAAAATTCTATGGCGCTAGCCATGACTCTTTCTCCTGCCCTTTTACTCCCGACGTATATATTACAGTCGTCAGCATAACGACAGAATTTATGTCCTCGTCTTTCAAGTTCTTTGTCAAACTCAGTGAGCATGATATTGCTAAGTAATGGACTTAGAGGTCCACCCTGTGGACAACCCTCTTCAGTATCTGTGTATACTCCGTTTATCATAGTTTACGGTATCAAAATACTTTGCAAGGTCTATATCTACAACCCATTTATATCCCTGCTCCATATATTCCTTTGCTTTGACGATTGCTTGCTTCGCATCTTTTTGGGGTCTAAAGCCATAGCTATTATCTGAAAAGGTCTTCTCAAATATTGGCCTTAAAATTTGTGCAATTGCTTGTTGTACCATCCTATCAATTACCGTTGGGATTCCAAGTAATCTTACTCCGCCATCAGGCTTTGGTATTTCTACTCTCCTAACTGGCTTGGGCCGATAAGTCCCTTCCAATATACTGTTCTTGAGTGTTCCGACATTTTGTTTCAGAAATTGTGGAAGTTCATCCACTTTCATTCCATCCACTCCGTGGCTTCCCTTATTGGCTTTAACTCTCTTAAAGGCTAACTTCAGATTGTTACTGTCCAATATTTCCTCAAGCAGCCTATCGACGTTAAACTTTCCATCATCTCTTCCACCTTCGAATGCCGTAGAAACACTATGCACTCCCATGGTTCCTTGGAGTTCAACTCCTAATTGCCATGACCAGTCCTCTTTATATGAAGTTTTCTGCAATTTTTGCATTTCTCTCGAATTCTTCAAGTTTTCAAGACCTCCTATTGTTCAGTCCTTCCCAGAGCATTCATGACTCCTCTGGTACTATGACCTCTGCTGACTTCTCATGACAAATCTTGTTTCAACCGTATGACCCAAATTCATGGCCATACGTCCATGAGACCTCCCCAGGTAAGAACGACCGCCTTCACTCCATCTATCTGCCACATTTACTCCTTAAACCTCGGATAGCATTGGGCTTTGTTTTGTTAAGCAAACTCACCCGATTTAAGTAGCCTTATATATGATTCGTATTCCTCAGACCGGAGTTTTGCC
>JARDZI010000418.1 GCA_029240935.1 Clostridiales bacterium | reverse complement strand
AAAAATTCAATAGCTGGAACTTTGGAATCATGTGACATTCAAATAATGCTTGTACCTAACCAGAATGAGGGCATAGAAATTCAACTAAAAAGCAGTGTGGAAAAGCAATTTGGGAGACAGATAAGAAAAGTTATTAAGGAAACTCTGGAAAACCTAGAAATAGATAATGTTAGCATAGTAGCTACAGATAAGGGCGCATTAGATTGTACAATTAAGGCAAGAGTAGAATGTGCAGCTTATAGGGCCTGTGGAATTGATAAAGAGTATAATTGGGAGGGGATGAAATAATGGAACGTTTAAGAAGAACCATGTTATTTGTTCCAGGAAACAATCCCGGAATGTTGAAGGATGCAGGTCTTTATGGTGCAGATTCCTTAATGTTTGACCTTGAGGATGCAGTTGCAATTACTGAGAAAGATTCAGCCAGGTTTATGGTTTATAATGCTATAAAGAACCTGGATTATGGTGATATAGAAATTGTTGTTAGGATAAATGGGCTTGATAATCCATTTGGAAGAGAAGACATTGAAGCAGTTGTCAGAGCAGGTGTTGATGTAATAAGACTCCCGAAAACAGAAACTAAAGAAGATATTCTAGCTGTAGAGGCTGCTATTGAAGAGGTAGAGAGAAAGATAGGAAGAGTAGGAAGCACTAAAATGATGGCGGCTATTGAAAGTACTATGGGAGTAATAAATGCCTATTCTATTGCAACCTCAAGTAAAAGGCTTATTGGTATTGCATTAGGTGCAGAGGATTATGTAACGAACCTGAAGTCAAAAAGGTACCCTGATGGTATGGAATTAATGGGTGCAAGAAGTCAGATTGTTATTGCAGCAAGGGCAGCTGGAATCTATGCATTAGATACTGTTTATTCAGATATTGAAAATATGGAGGGCTTTAAAAGGGAAGTTGAGCTTATAAAGCAGCTTGGATTTGATGGGAAGTCTGTTATTAATCCAAGACAAATAAAGCCTGTACATGAAATTTTTACACCAACTGAGAAGGAAATAGAAAAATCCAGTAATATTGTTAGGGCTGCAAGAGCTGCACAAAAGCAGGGACTTGGAGTAATCTCTCTTAATGGAAAAATGATTGATAAGCCAATTATCGAAAGGGCGGAGAGACTGCTACAGTTGGCCATGGCTGCAGGTTTGTATAAGGAGGTCCAGGAAAATGAAGAATAGTATAGGAAGAGATATTCCAGATAGTGTTATTAAAAGTGGAAAACTATATCAAAGGGAATTTTCTATGGATGGGAGTATTTTAAAGGCTTCACCAAAGGTTAGGCCAGTTAAGCCTGGTGAAAATAAACTATTAGATAGTATTGAAGTGGCTATTAAAAGGTGTGGGTTGAGGGATGGAATGACTATTTCCTTTCATCATCACTTTAGAGAAGGAGACTATATTTTAAATAGAGTAGTTGATGCTATTGCAAAGCTTGGAATTAAAAATATAACATTAGCTCCAAGTTCACTGAGTTCAACACATAAGCCATTGATAGAGCACATAAAAAATGGAGTAATTACAAAAATTTCAACCAGTGGATTAAGAGGGGCACTTGCAGAGGAGCTTTCTAATGGATTAATGGAGGAGCCGGTTATAATAAGATCCCATGGAGGAAGAGCAAGGGCTATTGAAGCTGGTGAGATTAAGATAGATGTGGCATTTTTAGGCGCAGCTTCCTCGGATGAATATGGTAATGCAAGCGGCTCAAGGGGAGTTGCAAACTGTGGTTCCTTAGGCTATGGAATGATTGATGCTCAATATGCAGATAAAGTGGTTGTAATAACAGATTGCCTGGTTGATTTCCCTAATGCTCCTGCAAGCATTTTGCAAACTAATGTTGATTATGTAGTAAATATAGATAAAATTGGTGATCCTGCTGGAATAGCCTCTGGTGCTACAAGATATACAAAAAATCCAAAGGAACTATTGATTGCAGAATATGCTAGTAAGGTAATAACCAAATCAGAATACTTTAGGGATGGCTTTTCCTTTCAAACAGGTACCGGAGGAGCTGCACTTGCTGTAACTAGATTCTTAAGAGATAAGATGATAGAAAAGGAAATTAAGGCAAGCTTTGCATTAGGCGGAATAACAAAGCCAATGGCTGAAATGCTTGAGGAGGGCTTGATAAAGCATATTTTCGATGTTCAGGACTTTGATTTATATGCTGTAGAGTCTATTGGCAAAAATCCAATGCACCATGAGATAGACTCATCCTTCTATGCTAACATACATAACAAAGGATGTATTGCAAATAAACTAGATGTGGTTGTACTATCTGCACTTGAAATAGATAAGGACTTTAATGTAAATGTTATGACTGGCTCTGATGGTATCTTGAGAGGTGCTTCAGGAGGACATTCAGACACTGCAGCCTGCGCAAAACTAACTATAATTGTTACTCCACTTATAAGAGGAAGAATTCCATGTGTGGTTGATGCAGTAAATACAGTTATCACACCTGGTGAAAGCATTGATGTTCTTGTAACTGAATTAGGTATAGCAATAAATCCAAGTCGAAAAGATTTAATTGAAAGCTTCAAGAACATAGGTATTCCAGTATTCACTATCCAAGAACTAAAGGATAAAGCAGAAAGTATAGTAGGAGTTCCTGATAAAATTGAATATGATGAAAAAGTAATTGGAATCGTTGAATACAGGGATGGAAGTATTATTGATGTTGTAAGAAAAGTTAAATAAGCAACTGAAGTGCCAGGCATGAGCCTGGCACTTTTTTACATGAAAAAAATTATCTACATTAATATGGAGAAAGAGACTTGATATACTATAATATTTGAATATGATTGCTTATAGTAGTTTTATATATATCAAAAATAGTATAAAATGAAGTAGTAAGGTTAAAATAACATACTTAATGATAAATTGTTAAGTATTTAAAGAAAGTTGTAGATAAATTTT
>JARDZI010000417.1 GCA_029240935.1 Clostridiales bacterium | reverse complement strand
AGTCAAGTCTGCTGCTTGTCCGTTAGCAACAAATGTATTACCTACACCAAAATCCATGAATGCGTCTGGAAGATCATCTCCAGCAAGCTTCATCTTTAACAGGTCATTGTATTGGCCGTGAGCTAGGAATTCAATGTCTAAATCTATTCCTGTCTTTTCAAGTATATACTTATGTTCTGGGCTAGTTGCAAATCCACCCTTTGGCACTGGCTGGCTTCCATCAGAAGTAAGAAGCTTTATTTTTACTGGTGCCTTTGCTTCGGTTCCTTTAGCTGGCTCTTGTTTTGCTTTTGGGCTGCAAGCAGCTAAGGAAGATACCATAGTAGCGATACAAACTACGCATAACCACGCTTTAAGTTTTTTGTTCATTGTTATTCCCCCTATAATTTTTTGTTTGTTTTATATATGAATGGTTTTTTACCATCATAAACTTATTGATTAGCCCTTTACTGATCCAATCATTGCACCCTTAACAAAGTGCTTTTGAATGAATGGATATACAAATAGTATTGGCAAAGTTGCAATTATTATAGTAGCTGTCTTAATTCCTTCTGAAGACATATTAGTAGCTGATTCAGCTATAACTGCTCCAGCGGTATCCGCTGAGTTTGATTGTGCAACTAGCGAGTATAAATACAGCTGCAAGGGTTGTATTTTTTCCTTTGTTATAAAGTACATTGCCTGCTGATAATTGTTCCAGTGTCCTGCAGCATAAAACAGCAGAAGTGTGAACATTATTGGTTTTGATATTGGAAGAGCTATCT
This sequence comes from Clostridiales bacterium, assembly GCA_029240935.1. GTDB lineage: Bacteria > Bacillota > Clostridia > Clostridiales > Caloramatoraceae > JARDZI01. Next base: position 2,168 of record JARDZI010000417.1, on the reverse strand, counting down.
TAAACAGTATTCCAAGTTCTCCAAGACCGTCAACTCTAGCCGCTTCAAATAGCTCCTCTGGTAGTGATCTAAAGAATGTGATGCACAGGAAGGTATTGAATATGCTAAGTGCATTTGGCAACCACAACGCCCATAGAGTGTTGGTTAAGTGTAGATTTTTCACTAGCAGGTATAATGGTATAAGTGGTGCTTGGAATACCATGCTTATGAATAACACTAAAAGTATTATTTTTCTTCCTTGAAGATGACTCTTAGATAGAGGATAAGCTGTAATCATAGTCAATAAAAGATTGATTATAGTTCCAACTATCACAACAACAACTGTTACCATAAAGGAGTTTAAAAATTTAGGGTTTTGAAGCACATGCTTGTAATTTTCCAAGTTAAATCCGCTTGGCAATAACCAAACCTTTGAATGAATTATTGCATTGTTTGAACTAAAGGATATAGCTATTACCTGCATCAAAGGCAGTATAACCATTAATGAGAATAATATTAGTATTGTATAATTGAATACATCAAACATTTTTTCTGGAACTGATTGCTTTATTTTCACTGGTCACACCTCCTATATAATGCCTTCCCCTGTTACTTTTTTACTTATCTTGTTGAAGGTAAGCATTAGTACTAATCCTACAAAGGATTTAAATAATCCAACAGCTGTAGCCAATCCATATTGATCTGCTCTTATACCTTGAACAAAGGCAAAGGTATCTATTATATCACCAACGCTTAAGTTTAGAGGATTTAAGAATATAAATATTTGTTCAAAACCAACATCTAATATTGAGCCCATTTTCATTAATAATAGCGTTACTATAGCAGGTATTATTCCTGGAAGAGTTATGTTCGTAAATCTCCTCCATCTTCCTGCTCCATCTATTGTAGCAGCCTCATAAAGTTCCGGGCTTATTCCGGACATAGCAGCCAGGAATATTATTGTGCCCCAACCCATTTCCTTCCACATACCAATTGATATTATAAATGGTCTGAAGATCTCTGCTGACTGCATAAATGGTACTGGGTCATAGCCCATTGATTTGATTACCATATTAACTAGTCCAAATTGTCCTGAAAACAGCATGTAGGATAGTCCAAATACTATTGACCAAGATAGAAAGTGCGGTAGATAAACTATAGTTTGTATCGTTCTCTTAAAATACATGTTTTTAACTTCATTCAGTAAAGATGCTAATATTATAGGTGCTGGAAAAGCAAATATAAGTGAATAAAAGCTTATTATCAAAGTATTACTCAGTATCTTAAGGAAGCCTGAGTATCCAAAGAACTGCTTGAACCACTGAAGCCCTACCCATGGGCTTGCTTTTATTCCTTCATAAATGTTGTAATCTTTAAAGGCAATTACGCTGCCCATCAAAGGTATAAACTTGAACACTATCAAATATATAGCACAAGGTATCAACATAAAATAGAAGGCTTTATTCTTTTTATAGTATTTTAAGAAGCTCTTAAACTTGGTTTCACTTTTTATTTCAGGCATTTTCTGATTGCCTGCAGTTTCACTTCTCATTCTTTTCACTCTCCTGTTAACATAATCTCTATTATAATAATTAACTAATAATTGCTTAACGAGCTCAGCGTTTATTTTTAACTGTTTACATATATAATAGTAAACAATTACACCCTTTTTCTCCATACGCTAAGTTTCGATTTGTATAGCTATGTTCAGATTATAAATAAAACATCTAAACTCTGAACATAGTATAGAGTTTAGATGTTTTATTTACACGCCTATTCGCTTTTTATACTCCATTGGGCCTATGCCATAGTACTCCTTAAAGGTCTGAGAGAAGTGCATTTCGCTGTCATAACCTACCTCGTAGGCAACCTCGTAGCATTTTAGGTTGGTGTCTTTTAAAAGCTCTTCTGACTTTTCCATGCGCACCTTTAAGAGATAATTCCACACAGTGGTCCCTGTTTGATTCTTAAATAGAGTAGATATATAAGTTCTGCTCATGACTACATGATCAGCAAGCTCTTGAAGCGTTATCTGTTTCTTATAGTTGTCATTAATGTACTGTTTTATCTGCTCTACTACCTTTCTGCTTTTTTTGTTACCTGACCCCGTAAGCTGTTTGCTCATTGAGGAGATTCCGTGTTGAAGCTGTTCCCTAGTAGTACTCTTAAAATAATTTTCCATAAATTCT
>JARDZI010000078.1 GCA_029240935.1 Clostridiales bacterium | reverse complement strand
TAGGGTTGAGATAAAAAATGGTGAGGTATATGTAAACAACGAGAAATTAGATGAAAACTACTTAAGTCCAGATATGTTTACCGACGCTGTGCCAAATGAATTTAGCAATTTAATTGTTCCTGATGATTGTCTATATGTACTTGGAGATAACAGAGTTGTTAGTGAAGATAGCAGATACATTGGCCCTGTACCAATTGAAAACATAAAAGGTCATGCAGTCTTGAGGGTATATCCATTTAATCAAGCAAAAAAATTCTAATAGAATGTTATTTGTATCTATACACAATTGGTTAAATATTACATCTACCAATTATCATTACTATAGAAATTTTATCTATTTTTGTACCATGTCATCCTGAATGTAGTGAAGGATCTTGCCTAGGGATCACAAAAGATCCTTCACTACGTTCAGGATGACACTGACGTTAGCATTGACTTTCATAGCAATGACACGTCCCTGCATTATTATAAAAGGCAGCCAATGGCTGCCTTAGTTTATTTCCTTTAACTCTCCAGTTACCATGAAAATAACTCTTTCACATATGTTAGTTGTATGATCTGCAATTCTTTCAAGAAAGCGTCCTATAAATAATAACTTTGTCCCCTGTCTTGTCGTTTCCTTATTATTGGAAATGACTTCGATTATATCTTCAAGTATTGTAAGGTAAATATCGTCTACCTCTTCATCCATAATAGCAACCTTTTCAGCAAGCTCAATATCTTCCCTTACAAATGCATCAAGGCTTAGCTTAACCATGTTTTGCGCTATTTGAGCCATTTTGGGAATGTCAATAAGAGGTTTGATTAATGGTTCCTTTCCAATTTCAAGAGTTATTTTAGCAATATTTACTGCATGATCTCCCATTCTTTCAAGATCTGTTATAATTTTAAGAGCGGTTGCCACTGTTCTTAAGTCCTTTGCTAATGGCTGCTGCAGTGCAAGCATCCTCATACACTCCATCTCAATCTCAAGTTCAAGCTCATCTATTTTATCATCATCAGCATAAACCTTTTTAGCAGCTTCTAGATCTTGATTTCTTAATGCTGTGACTGAAAGCTCAATAATATCTTCAACTAGAGCTCCCATTTTAACCACCTTATGCTTTACATCCATTACCTGTTGTGAAAAACGTTCTCTTGCCATTTAAAATCATCCCCTCCTATCCAAATCTTCCTGTTATATAATCTTCTGTTCTCTTATCCCTTGGATTTGAAAAAATATTGTTTGTAGCATCATACTCAATTACTTCTCCATTTAAGAAGAATGCTGTATAGTCAGATATTCTTGCAGCCTGTTGCATCGAATGTGTTACTATAATTATAGTATATTTATTCTTTAAATCAAGAAGTAGTTCCTCTATTTTCAAAGTAGAAATTGGATCAAGAGCTGAAGTTGGTTCATCCATTATTATAACATCTGGCTGCATAGCTATAGCCCTGGCAATACATAATCTCTGCTGTTGTCCACCAGAAAGTGCAAGTGCAGACTTATGAATTTTATCTTTAACTTCATCATATAGTGCAACATCCTTTAAAGTTTTCTCAACAATTTCATCCAGAATCTCTTTCTTCTTTACCCCATTATTTTTTAATCCATACACTATATTCTCGTATATTGTTTTTGGAAATGGATTAGGTCTTTGAAATACCATACCTATCCTTCTCCTTAATTCTACTGGGTCAATTTGTTTAGAATACAAATCCATTCCATCAAATATTACTTTACCCTCTGTCTTTGTGCCCTCAATAAAATCATTCATTCTGTTTAATGTTCTTAAAAAGGTTGATTTCCCACAGCCAGAAGGTCCGATAAATGCTGTTATCTGATTACTATATATGTTCATATTTACATTAATTAATGCCTTAAAATCCCCATAATAAAAATCCATGCCTTCAATTTTAATTTTGGTTTCCATACAATCCCCCTCTTCCTAATCCTTCATTCTTACTTGATATTTATTTCTAAGCAATATTGCTGTTCCATTAACCAATATAAGTATAACAAGTAACACAATAATTCCTGCAGCCGCTACATATTGAAATTCTACTTTTGGCATAGCTGACCAGTTAAATATTTGTATAGGTAAAGCAGTAAAAGCACTTAATGGTGATTTTGGTGCAAAATTTACATATGAGAGAGCTCCTATAACAACAAGAGGTGCTGCTTCTCCTAATGCCCTAGACATTGCAAGAATTGTACCTGTAAGTATCCCTGGGAATGAATATGGCAATATAACTCCCCTTATGGTTTGCCATTTTGTTGTTCCAAGAGCATATGAAGCCTGTTCAATTGATGTAGGAACACTTCTAATAGCCTCCTGAGATGAAATTATTATAATAGGTAGGACAAGCAGTGCCATTGTAAAGGATCCAGCTAGTATGCTTCTCCCCATTCCAAGAGCCCTGACAAAAACGGTAAGCCCAAGCATACCATATATAATGGATGGAACACCTGCCAAATTAGCTATGTTAAGCTTTATGAAATCACTGAATTTGTTTTCCTTTGCATACTTTTCAAGATATATAGCTGTTCCTACTCCAACTGGGAATGCAATTACTGCAGTTAAAACTATTAGCCATATGCTGCCTAAAAGGGCAGGATAAATTCCTGATTTTTTGGGAAATCTTGATGGATAATTTCTAAAAAAATTAGTAGTTAACCATGGTATTCCTTTTTTAAATATATCAAACAGGAGAAAAGCAAGTACTATAACTCCAAATATAGTTGATAAAAATATAATTACATGAAATATAGAATTTTTAAGTTTGCGCTTTTTTAACAAGCTTGTGTTTACTTTCTCCATCAGTAAGACCTCCTATATCTCTTTACTATACGCCTTGATATAATATTTAGGCTGAATGTAATAACAAACAGTAATGTAGCAACAGCATAAAGGGTCTTGTGCTCTAGTGTTCCATATGGAACATCTCCCATACTTATTTGAACAATATATCCAGTCATTGTCTGAACACTTTCAAGAGGATTCAGTGTCATTTTTGGTGTTGAGCCTGCAGCCATTGCTACAATCATAGTTTCTCCAATAGCTCTTGATATAGCAAGTATGAATGAAGCCATTATACTTGAAAAAGCTGCTGGAACAACAATTTGAGTTGATACTTCAAGTCTTGTGGCACCAAGTCCATAAGCTCCTTGCCTTAAGGAATCAGGAACAGCCATCATTGCATCCTCACTTAAGGATGAAACCATAGGTATTGTCATAATTCCTACTGCAATCCCTGCACTTAAAGCATTGAATACTCCAGCATTAGGAAAAATGCTTCTAATTATTGGAGTAATTGTAGTTAATGCAAAATAACCATATACAATAGAAGGAATCCCCGATAGTATTTCCAGCAATGGTTTCAAAACTCTTCTTGCCTTCTTAGGAGCATACTCACTTAAATAGATTGCACTCCCAAGTCCAATTGGAATGGATATTATTGAAGATATAATAACTATTAATAATGTACCCATAACAAGAGGAAGTACTCCAAAATGTCTAGGTGTTAAAAGCGGAGTCCATTTTGTTCCTAATAGAAACTCCACAAAAGAAACTTCCCTAAAAAAAGCTATTGTTTCTTCAAATAAAGATAAAATTATACCTAAGGTAGTTAATATTGAAATAATGCCTAAGGCAATTAAACCTATTCGAATAATTTTTTCTCTTTGCTGTGTTTTTGCTTTACTCTTAAACTCGATTTTATTCATTTCAATCCCCCTTTCAATATGTCTACATGGCAATAGGCACCTAGCTTAGGTGCCTTTTAAAAATACACTTACTTAAGTTTGTTTAAAGCTTCAGTATACTTTTCGTCTTCAAGTGGAATATAACCTACGTCCCTTACTAGTTCCTTTACATTTTCAAGATAATATTGAATAAATGTTTTCATCTCTTCTCTTTCCAAGGATTTATTATTCACATAGATAAACAGTGGTCTTGAAAGTGGTTTGTAAGTTTTGTCTTTTACTGTTTCTACTGATGGAGTTATTCCATTAACTTTAACTATATTTAGTTTATCAGCATTTTCTTCATAATATGCAAGCCCAAAGTATCCAATGGCATATTTATCTCCTGCAACACCTGTTACTAATGTGTTATCATCTTCACTTGTAGTGAGTCCATCCTGTCTTATTTCCTTTTTCTTGCTTCCATTTATTGCTTCTGTAAAGTATTCAAATGTACCTGAGTCTGTACCTGGGCTATAAAACTTAATTGGCTCATTTGGCCATTCTGCTCTTATATCACTCCAAAGCTTTGCTGTTGAATCCAGTTGCCACATTTTTTTTAATTCTTCTGTGGTCATGTCTGTTGCCCATATGTTTTCCTTATTTACAACAATTGCAATTCCATCATATGCAACTTCAAACTCTGTCATTTCTATTCCATTTGTTTTAGCTTGATCTATTTCTTCTTGTTTTGCTTTTCTTGATGCATCTGCAATATCTATTTCACCGACTACAAATTTCTTAAATCCTCCGCCTGTTCCAGAAATACCTACTGTTATTTGAACATCCCTATATTCATTGTTAAACTCTTCAGCTACCGCCTGTGTTATAGGTCCTACTGTACTTGAACCATCTGCTTTAACAATTCCTGTTAATGATTTTTCTGTTTCACCACCGCCCGCTGAGCATGCTGTTGATAATGTTACAACGCCTATTACTGCCGTTAAAAGGATTTTTCTAAAATTTTTCATTTAATATCTCCTCTCATTTCAAATCAATTTTATCTTACATGCTAATTATATTTAATTTAAATGTTATGTACATGCATGTTTTAGTTAAGTAAATGTTAATTATGACTTAACATTCCTATTTATATTTTTCTACAAATCGAGAAAAAAATTCTATAACTTATCAAATATAATATAAATATATGCATAAAAACAGCTCCATCTTAAAAAGATGAAGCTGTTTTTATGCATATATTTATATTATTAATATGTCTCTACAAACACTTCAAAGTATCCCTGTGGATGCTGACATGCAGGACATAATTCTGGTGCACTTGTTCCTTCATGTATATATCCACAATTGTTACATTTCCAGAATACAACCTTTTCTTTTTTGAAGGCTGCATCATTTTCTAGATTTGAAAGAAGCTTTCTATATCTTTCTTCATGATGCTTTTCAACCTCAGCGATCTTTCTAAATGCAGTTGCAATTGCCTGGAAGCCTTCCTCTTCTGCTACCTTTGCAAATGCAGGATATAGGTCTGTCCACTCTTCTTTCTCACCATTAGCTGCATAAAGAAGATTAACCTTTGTATCTCCTAATCCAACTGGGAAGTCAGCAGTTATTTCTACATTTTCACCATTTAAGCTTTCATTTAAGAATTTGAAGAACCTTTTTGCATGTTCCTTTTCATTATCAGCAGTCTCTGTAAAAAGATTAGAAATCTGAATAAATCCTTCCTTTTTTGCAGTTGAAGCATAATATGTATATCTATTTCTTGCCTGGGATTCTCCTGCAAAAGCCTTCATAAGATTCTCTGCTGTTCTTGTCCCCTTTAGTGATTTCATAAAGAACACCTCCATTAACAATTTAAACTATATATATATTATTATAATGAAAAATCCTATCAATTGCAAAAAGGATTTATGAATAAAATGTGAATTATCAGTCATCCCTTACTATAAATCCTACCCATGTTAAAGTAATCTCAAAATCCATATTTTAGCATTAGCTTTACAGCATATTATTAATATATCTCTTTAACAGCATTTATTAATACATCCTTAGGTATTCCTTCAAATCCAATAATATAATAATTCACTAACTTGCCATCTATTATATCCGCAAAGTCTATTGTTTGTATTTTGTTCTTATCTTGGTAAAGGACCTCCCTATCTCCTACAACTATTTTCTCTATTTTATTTTCAGGGTCATAGGCATACCCTCTTAACGGTCCATCGATTAATGGAAAATACTTTTTAAACACTTCAATTCTATGATTCCCTAACTGTTTATTATAAATCATCATGAATGATTTTAGAGTGTTATTCTCTATTAAAGGAATCTTAACATATCTTTCACCTTTTTTTACTGCAGCTTCGATTGCCTTTTCTCTAGATTCCTTATCAGGTTCTTTTGTTTCATACCGAAATTCTGCATATCTAAATTTATAGCCATCAGGTATTTTAATAATGTTTTCCATATCTTGTCCAGCTTTCTCTTTAACCCTTGATATATCAAATATCTTTTCTGGTTTTTCCATATACTGTAATACATATTCAGGATTTTTTAAGTCGGCTATTAATAAAGCTTCTCCAGTATTAAGTAGATTGTACAATCTGTTCTCCTCAACCGTTCCCTGATTCCACTCAATATACTTTTCATATGTCATATTCTCAAGTGAATAAACTATATCCCCCTTTTTATTTTTTAACTGCCATCCGTTTATTGCCGCATATACACCAAATGTAGTAAATATTAGCATTATTGATATAATAACCATTGATAGGGTTATTCTTTTAAAACTCCAGGCTGCTTTTTTATTATTATCATTATTTATTCTATTCATTACTCCAGATTTCACATCTATCATTGGTAAATAGGAGTCCTTTAACCCATTTTCCATATCTTCAAATGATAGCAATCTTTTCATTATTACCACTACCTCCTCTTTCTTTTAAATGCTCTCCCAGCTTCTTCTTTGCCCTTTCATATCTTTTTCTTACCAGTACTGCATTTCTATTAAGAATAAGCCCTATTTCCTCATAACTTTTATCTTCTATAACTCTAAAAATTACAATGCTTCTATCTTCCATAGACAGAATGGATAGTGCTTCATTTAATTCATTAGTAAATTCAAATTCTAGTATTTTATCACTATTGTTGTTTTCATCTTCTATTTGTTCAATGAAGTTATGTAGGGGTATAAAACTTAATAGCTTTCTCCTTCTAATTTGATTAACACAATGATTGTAGGCAATTTTATACACCCAGGCAGAAAATGAAATATCTTCTTTATAATTATTAATTTTTTCATAAATTTTTAGAAATACTTCTTGAACTGCATCCTCAGCCTCCTGCATATTGCTTAGCATTCTATAGCAATATACAAAAATTGGCTGCTGGAAGGTTATAATTACTAACTCAAAACCATTCCTATCTCCATTTTTTATTTCTGTAATTAAATCCTTGTCAAGCCCCAAATTATCGGCCTCCTTTCCAATACCCCCATGTTGAGGAAATTGGTTAAATATTTAGGAAAAATTCTTATACAGTATGTTATAAGGTCGACCTATTCTGTTTATAACATATTACGAAAATTTTTTTCAATGTAATTGTACAATTACCTATATAACAAATGGGATTGCTATTTTGTGACAACAAATAGAATATTCGAAAATTTTTTTCTAATTTTTAAATTTCACCTTTTCTTATATATCTAACTATATATTGAAAGCTAACTACAACCCGTAGTTAGCTTTCAATGTATAATCTATATTTACTCTTTTCCCGATACTGAAACATTAAATAACTGTATTGTTCTTGGTCCGATAAAATCATTGTCCACTTGAAGCTCCTTTGATAGATACATTTCATGCTGTACATCCTTAATATTTCCTGTAACAGCTCCTCCAGTTACTGGAATTGTTTTTTCGCCATCATAGTACCAGCCAAGTCTAACTTCCCCTCCAAAATCTCCTGTGAATGGGTCCATCTGAAAGTTGGAGAAGGATATAAGCTCTATGTATGGTTCAGTCTTAAATGCTGCAAGTGACTTCTTTCCTCCATCTACAACAATATTTTTAATGCTTCCTGTAGGCTTAACATTCATATAATGTGAGTATTGTGTGTTTCCCCAATAGCTTTTCAGCACTCCATTTTCTATCAGGTTAACTTTTGATAGTGGAAGTCCATCATTATCATAGGCTGCAGACTCTGAGGAATTTTCAATGAATGGGTCAAGCTTCATGTTTATAACATCCCCAGTTATATTTTCTCCCTGTATACTTTCCCCAAGCTTTGCAGTAGAAATGCCTTCAAAAACCAACTTAACACTTGCTTGAGTATTATAAAAATCTAAAAGACTTCTAGCTCCTTCTCCTGTTAAAAGTACTGTATGCTTTCCTAGGTTTGGCATTGGCTTTGCTTTTGCTCTCCCCATACTGATAGAAAGCATTTCTTCAACATTTTGTGTAAACCACTCAGAATCAAAATTTGCAAATTTAATGTCCTTATACAATTCAATCTCCTCTGATTCTTCCTTCCAATTAGTAATAAATTCAAGCTCTCCTTTATAGTTATTATATGAAATATCCACTCCTTCAGAATTAACAATTCTTGTATCTACATGATTTATGAATAATTCTGCTGAGTTTATCCAGCCCTTTTTATATTCATCGCCACTAAATATAGCATCTGTTGTTTCTGGTAACCATTCAACCATGGCTTTTTCAGAGAGATTGCTTTTTAATTTAGGTTGAACCATATTAGTAGGCTTTACAAGTGGGTAATATTGATTCTTAATAAATTTAGCACCGAAAGCTGCACTCTCAACAGACAGCATAATCTCTGATTCCCTCATTGTTGGGTGGATATTGGTACTTGATGAGCCCTTATACTTAACTCCATTTTCCTCAAAATCCTTATATACAGTTATAGTAAAGTGATGCACGTCCTTCACTCGATTCATATCCAGGTCTTTTTTTATAAAAAAAAGTTCATTTGATTTTATTACCTTTTCTATGATCTTCCATCCGTCTATATCATTACAGTTCTCTAAAACCTTCTTTATTAAATCTAACATTATCCTAACCTCACTCTTGTTTTAATATATGGACCCCCATCTGATACCTTTGCATATTCCTTGTAGCCTTTTCCGCATGCTCCTGCTCCAAATATCTCCATATCATCAGAAACCATTGAAATTGCATTAAGCAAATCAGGCACATAGCCTACCATAATCACTGGAGAAACAATTTTTCCTGTAAACTTACCATCCTTTATCTCTTTACCCATGGTTGCCACACATTGAATGCCCCAATTTTTAGGATCCTCCATGCCACTCATCATACCATCAATTAGATATCCATGTTTTATAGAGGCTATCATATCCTCTAATTTGTCCTTACCTGAAGCAAAAAAGGTGTTAGTCATTCTTGCATATGCCTTTCTCTCAAAGGACTCTCTTTTCCCGTTCCCTGTAGGCTTTGTTCCTAGCTTTAATGCAGAGAGTGTATCTGAAAGACCTGTCTGTAGAATTCCATTCTTAATAATAACAGTGTCAGATGCTAAAACTCCCTCATCATCAAAGTAGTAGGATGATACATTCCTTGGCTCTATTGAAGCTCCATCATGCATTACAACCAAATCTGATGCAACCCTCTTCCCCAAGTATTCAACAGCCTTTGCCCTATTTTTAACAAACATGTCCATTTCAACGCCATGACCAAATGCTTCATGGGCGATTAGTCCAGATATTTCAGGAGAACAAATAACCTCATACTCTCCTGGAATAGCACGCTTTGCATCTAATAGCTTAACAGCATTATCTATAGCCTCGAAATATGAATTTTCCATTTCGTCAAGTATTTCAACTCCCTTTAGTCCTGAATATGACATTAAGGAGTACTTTGTGTTGTTATCCCTTCTAACCACAGGTATTACCACACCTTGGCTCCATATGTATGATTGCTCCAGCTCTTTTTTATTTGATATAAATATCTTGGATATATGAACTTCCTCATAATTTACTATGAAATTTGCTAGCAGGTTTGACTTTGTAAATGCTTTGTCCTTAATTGCTGTCATTTTCTTTATTTTCTCTTCTGCACTTACATCCTCTAGAGGTATTCCAACCTCCCCTAAATAGCATCCCTTAGTCTCTTCTTCAGCAATAATCGGATAAATACTTGTGCCAATGTTTGAGGTAGCAAGCATAGATACAGCTTCCTGTACACCAGTTCGGATTTCATCTATTAGCCCATCCAGGTTTTCCTCAGAAATACTGTTTAATGAGAATTCAGAATAGTTTTTCCCATTGTATACTCTTACAACAAACCCTCTTTCAGCCCACATTGAATCACTTAAGCCTATACTTCCTCTTTGAACTTCATATCTTTTTCCCACAGTATCAGTTCCTAAAATGGAAACATATTTAAAATACTGAGAAAGTTTACTAACCATTTGCTTTAGCAAAGGTTTTGAGTTTACTAGATACTTTGACATAGCAACTTTCATTGCCTTCCCCCCCCATAAAATTACTATTTAATAACTACCACTATTTAAATTTACCAATAATTATAAACAAATGCAATAAAATATAAATTCACCGAGTTATAATACCATTTATTCAAGTATAACATATACAATTCATAACCTTCATCCAAACAACAAGTCCCTGGTAAAAATTCCAGGGACTTGTTGTTTTTTATTTTAAGTGTATATTAAACCACTCTGTAATTTCTTTTAACCTTTTGATTCTATGTTTTGGCTTTCCGCTTCTGCTTAATTCATGGCTTTCTCCTCTAAACATACACATTCTTGCTTCAACTCCATTGTATTTTAGGGCAGTGAACATCTGTATACCCTCTACCAACCAGCAGCGGTAATCCTCTTCGGAATGAATGAATAGGGTAGGAGTCTTTACCCTATCTGCATATTTTAATGGAGAGTGTTCCCACAGTTTCTCCTGGTTATTCCAGGGTGTAGCCCCATTTTGGTCCTCTGCAAAATAATATCCTATATCACTTGTTCCAAACATTGATATCCAATTTGAGATACTTCTCTGTGAAGCAGCTGCCTTAAATCTATTTGTGTGTCCAATAATCCAGTTAGTCATAAACCCACCATAGGACCCACCAGTTACTCCAATTCTGCTTTCATCTATAGCTTTGTATTTTTGGAGCACAGCATCTGTAAATTTCATTAAATCATCATAATCAATTGTGCCATATTTTCCTCTAATATCTGCAAAGGAATTGTCACGTCCATCACTTCCCCTTGGATTACAGAAGAATACAAAGTATCCTTCATTAGCCCAATACTGCATCTCATGGAAAAACACCTCTCCATAAACAGTTTTAGGTCCACCATGTATATCTAGTATTCCAGGATATTTTTTATTTTCTTGAAAATCAACTGGCTTTAAAATCCACCCCTCAATTATTACGCCTGGTTCAGTTTCCACACTTATTTTTTCAGGTTTTACAACTTTTTTATCACTTACAATCCACTCATTAAAATCTGTAATTTGGAGTTCCTTTGAACCATTAAAGCTGTATAACTCTTGAAGCTTCATGTCCCTAAGTCCAACAAAAATAATATTCCCATCCTTAATTGTGTATCCATCTACGGAACCACCTAATGTTGTTACCTTTTGAATTTTCCCATTTATTTCTATTCTATTGATAAAGGAACTGTCATTTTCAGTAGTTATAAAATACAAATATTCCCCATCTACCATCTTTGTTTTAGAGCTGCCATATCTGCAATCAGAACCTACTGAATTCCATAAACTGGTTTCAAACTCAGGGGTCAGAAGAGTTTCCTCCTTTGATTTTGTATTTATCAAATAGAACCTTTCATTCTCATTTAACCCATATCGACTTCCTTCATTAGCTGTGCAAATAATATTTTCTCCATTAATAAAATCCACATAATCATAGCTTAGCTTGTCTGAAGATGTGAGCTGTTCTATATTTTTAGACCCTATATCATATAAATATACTGCATTTTTCAAGGATGCTTTATTTTTATATGTTTGCCCTATAAATGCCATACATGTTTTATCTTTATTTAAGTTACAACAGGAAACATCCATATATTCATCTGATATTGCCTCTAGGGATTTAATGTTTGAATTGTAAATGTATAATCTGCTTCTGCACTTATTTATAAAACCCTGGCCATTACTCCAAAAGGGTATTTCATCCATTATTTCATAGTCCTTGCCCTCTTTTCTTTTTTTAAGTTCCTCTGCTTTTTCTTTTTCATCAAGTAAATTCAAATCCTTTTGCATTGGATTAAATATTGCAGTAATTAAATATGTATACTCATTTATTTCCTTGATTGAGCTTGTATTCATAGGTACTCTGAAAGCTTTCTGAGCCTCGCCACCATGTATGTTTATCTTGTAAAACTGGGTAAACTCCTCTCCTGCTTCCTTTTTCTCCTTGTCCTTATCATTTCTCATACCAGAGAACAGAATATTTTCTGAATCCCTCTGCCAAATAAAGCTGCTCTCCTTATTAAAACCAGTAAGCTTAAAATATTTTTTATCTTCTACATTATATAGCCAAAGGTTTGAAAGATACTTGTTCTCCTCCAAATCCATTTCATGTACTGCAAAGCATACATACTTACCATCAGGTGAATGTCTTACCCCAGATAAAGATTTATATTTTGTAAAGTCCTCTAATATAATATTTTTCACAGAAAATCCCCTCCCAGACATTTTATTATAAATTTCTTTTAACGATAAAACTTTTTATTTGTGTTGTTAAGTTTATTATAAATAATAATTTACAAATATGCTATTAATTTATTATGCTGAAATAAGAGGAAAAGTAAGTAAAACCGACATAATTAGTGGGGTAGTGGGTCTTATGTCTCCACCTGTAACCTGTAGTGGCAGGCCGATCTGCTTCTGCATAAGGCATTTTCACTTAAAACAATATTACCTGTTTACCCTTGGAACCAAAGCAGGCATAGAAGCCTGCCAATACAGATAGACCAAAGGTGCCATCCATATTAGATATCACAAGCCGTCATTGTTATGAATACGACCCGGCGTGAAGGCTCACTTAACTAAGAGTGGCTAATTCACCACTCTCCAACTGGTGAAATGAGCTTTATATGTCTTAGG
>JARDZI010000077.1 GCA_029240935.1 Clostridiales bacterium | reverse complement strand
CAATGGAAGCACCGTAAGGATGCTGTTAATTCCCGTGCTCTTGCAGTAATGTTAATGCGAAGTCTATGTAATTATAGATGTGCTGACATTTGCAGATTGCTAGGCAATATAACCCAATCAAGGGTTTCAAAGCTTTGTAGTATTGGGTATAAACTAATGGACGAGGATGAAAGGTATAAAAATATACTGAATGAATTTATAATGGAGTATTCTGCATAATGTAGTGTCATAAAATTTTTAAAAACTTAATAGTAAAAATTTTATTTATTTGGTGCAAAAGAGGACAAGCACCAATTTTTTTATGTAAAAAATCAAAAGATCGGTAAATTTTCAAAAGAATTAATTAAAAAATTGATTCTTTTGCGTTTATTCAAACCTTCTGTTGGAAAAAATAGGTCTGTATATGACAAGACAATAGTTGTTAACCGTCGTCAAATGGTCGTCATAATGGGGTTGTAACGTAACCTGGGAATGATGAATATTATAGTATGAGAGTTAGTGTTTTATAGGAGGAGTAAAATGGGTGTCAAAAGGCAGTATTTAATAGCAAGCAATACTTCAGATGGTTTTGTGTCCTTTTCTCATGGTTTTTTAAGAGATGCTGAGAGAGTTTATATACTTAAGGGAGGTCCCGGGTGTGGAAAATCCACATTTATAAAAAGAATTGGAGATGAACTTCTTCAGGAAGGCTTCAGTGTTGATTTTATTAATAGTCCATGTGATGCAAATTCAATTGATGGTATATTTATACATGACATTAGGGTTGCCATTGTAAATGGAACAGCACCAGGGGGTATTGATCCTAAATATCCAGGTGCTATTGATAGGTTACTAGATTTTGGTGAATACTGGGATATTGATTATTTGAGAAATAACAAGGATGAAATTAAACACTATACAGATGAAATTGATGGTGAGTATAACTCCTTATTTAAACACCTTAAAAATGCTAAGCTTGTCCATGACAGATGGGAAAAGGAATATCTGAAGGGAATGGATTTTAATAAGGCAGAAGAGATTACTAAGAGTCTTATAGAAAACCTAGTCAAGGAAAGAAAAGAATTCAAGGGAAAAGAATACCATAGATTTTCAGGGGCAATGACTCCACAGGGAAATATAAATTTTTATGAAATCCTAACTGAAGGAATCAAAAATAGATATATAGTAAAAGGGAGACCTGGAACTGGGAAGTCAACAATGACTAGGAAAATTGCAAAGTCAGCTTTGGAAGCAGGTTATGATGTGGAATATTATCATTGTGCATTTGACCCAGACAGCATTGATATGATAATAATACCAGAACTGGGCTTTGCAATACTGGATGGAACTGCACCCCATGTGTTTGACCCTGGTGAGGGTGATAATCTAGTAGATATGTTGGAATGTATTGATACTAATATTGTTCATGAACAAGAGGAGCCAATTAAATCCATAGAAACAGAATATGCTAAGGAGATAGTCGATGCAAAAAAAGCATACGCAAAAGTTAAGGAATTAAACGATAAGCTTGAGAATTATTATGTTAATGCAACTGACTTTAATGATGTTAATGCACTTAGAATAAGAATAACAAAAACTCTAAAGGGAATGAAAAACTAGCTGGATTTTTCCAGCTATTTTTTATTATAAAATTTTACATTTTAATTTTAAATACCATGTTGACGGGTATAGTGTTTAATAATATAATAAGTAGAGCGAACAAATGTTCACATGGGGTGATATGATGAATGAATTTAAAATAGTATCAGAATTTAGTCCAACTGGTGATCAGCCTGAAGCAATAAAAAAGTTATCAGAGGGCATAAGAAATGGCGATAGGTGCCAGACTCTTCTTGGAGTTACTGGATCTGGAAAAACATTTACAATGGCAAGCATTGTTCAGGAAATACAAAAACCAACCCTTGTGGTTGCTCATAATAAAACACTTGCAGCTCAGCTTTATAGTGAATTCAAGGAGTTTTTTCCTAATAATGCTGTAGAGTATTTTGTAAGCTACTATGATTATTTTCAACCAGAAGCCTATGTTGCACATACTGACACCTA
This sequence comes from Clostridiales bacterium, assembly GCA_029240935.1. GTDB lineage: Bacteria > Bacillota > Clostridia > Clostridiales > Caloramatoraceae > JARDZI01. Next base: position 10,808 of record JARDZI010000077.1, on the reverse strand, counting down.
TATAGAAAAGGATGCATCAGTAAATGAAGAGCTTGACAGGTTAAGGCATTCAACAACTACATCACTTCTTTCAAGAAATGATGTTATAGTTGTTGCCAGTGTATCCTGTATATATGGACTTGGAGATCCTAATGAATATAAAGGTCAGACTCTGCTTATAAAAAAGGGTATGGAGCTTGAGAGAAACAAAATACTACTTAGATTAGTTGAGATGCAGTATGAAAGAAATGATATTAACTTTGTTAGAGGAACCTTTAGGGTTAGGGGAGATGTTGTTGAAATAATTCCAGCACAGCTTTATCAAAGGGCTTACAGGATAGAGCTGTTTGGGGATGAAATAGATAGAATTTGTGAAATAGATGTACTTACAGGAGAAATATTTGGAGAGGTAAATCAGGTGCTTATATTCCCTGCAAGTCATTATGCTGCTTCTACAGAAAAGGTTGAAAATGTAATTAAACAAATTGAAGGGGACCTGGAGATAAGGCATAAATATCTTATTGAAAACGAAAAGCTTCTTGAAGCTCAGAGAATAATGCAGAGAACTAACTATGACATAGAAATGCTTAGAGAGGTAGGTTACTGTTCTGGAATTGAAAATTATTCTAGATACTTTGATGGAAGAAAACCAGGAGAACCTCCATATACACTAATTGACTTTTTTCCTGAAGATTTCCTTATGTTTATTGATGAGTCCCATGTCTCACTTCCCCAGTTTAGAGGAATGTATGCAGGGGACAGGTCAAGAAAGAATACACTTATTGAGTATGGTTTTAGATTGCCAGCTGCTTTTGACAACAGACCATTGCAGTTTAATGAGTTTGAAAAAAAGATAAATCAGGTAGTGTTTGTTAGTGCAACTCCAGGACCTTATGAGCTGGAGCATTCAACTCAGATTGCAGAACAGATAATTAGACCAACAGGGCTTATTGACCCTGAAATAATTATAAGACCTGTTAAGGGCCAAATAGATAACTTAATAGGAGAAATAAGAAGGACTGTAAAAAATGGATTCAGAGTATTAATAACAACCTTAACAAAAAAAATGTCTGAGGATCTTACAGACTATTTAAAGGAAGCAAATATTAAGGTGAGCTATCTTCATTCAGATATAGTAACAATAGAAAGGTCAAAAATAATAAAGGAACTAAGACTTGGAGTATTTGATGTGTTGGTTGGTATAAATCTTTTAAGAGAAGGTTTGGATATTCCAGAGGTTGCACTTGTAGCAATACTTGATGCAGACAAGGAGGGCTTTTTACGGTCAGAAACTTCCTTAATACAGACAATAGGTAGAGCTGCTAGAAATTCTGAAAGCAAGGTAATAATGTATGCTGATAAATTAACAGATTCAATGAAACGAGCAATAGAAGAAACAAACAGAAGAAGAGGAATACAGGTTGAATACAATGAAAAGAATGGAATAACTCCAACAACTATTATAAAAGCTATACATGAAATCATACAGAACAATAAGGTTTCAGAGGATAGGGAGAAGTATGTTGAAAACATTGTAGATATAGAAGAAACAATCAGACTTCTTGAGGAGCAGATGAGAGATGCAGCTGCAAACCTACAGTTTGAAATGGCAGCAGAAATCAGAGACAGAATAATGGACCTTAAGGAGAAACTAAAATAATCATATAAGTCCTCCATATGGATAATATGAAAATATTTATAAGTGGACATAATCTATTTGTAATACTAGAATTGAAAGGTACTTAAAGAGAGGTGAAAGCATGGCAAGGGACAAAATTATCATAAAGGGTGCAAGACAACATAATTTAAAGAATATAGACATAGAGCTTCCAAGGGACAAATTTATTGTGTTTACAGGATTATCAGGCTCGGGGAAATCCTCACTAGCCTTTGATACCATATATGCAGAGGGTCAAAGAAGATATGTAGAATCCCTATCCTCCTATGCAAGACAGTTTCTAGGGCAGATGGACAAGCCGGATTTAGATTATATAGAGGGATTATCTCCTGCTATTTCAATAGATCAAAAAACCACAAATAGAAATCCACGTTCTACAGTTGGAACAGTAACTGAAGTATATGACTATCTAAGACTTTTGTATGCAAGAGTAGGTGTTCCCCATTGCCCAAAGTGTGGTAAAGAAATAAAACAGCAGAGTGTGGATCAAATTATTGATAAGGTTATGGGATTGCCTGAGAAAACAAAGCTTCAGATACTTGCTCCTGTTATAAGAGGGAGAAAGGGAGAGCATACAAAGCTCCTTGAAAATGCCAAGAAGAATGGATTTGTAAGGGTAAGAATTGACGGAGAAGTAATGGACATAAATGAAGATATTAAAATAGATAAGAACAAGAAGCATAGTATAGAAGTAGTAATAGATAGATTAGTTATTAAAGAAGGCATGGAATCAAGATTAAGCGACTCTGTTGAAACAGCACTTAAGCTTGCAGAGGGATTAGTTTTAGTTGATGTTATTGATGGGGAAGAATTAATGTTTAGTGAACATTTTGCCTGCGCTGACTGTAACATCAACATTGGAGATATTGCTCCTAGAATGTTTTCCTTCAATAATCCATTTGGAAAGTGTCCTCATTGTGATGGACTCGGGACTCTTATGGAGATTTCCCCTGATTTAATAATACCAGATAAATCCTTGTCAATTAATGAGGGTGGAATAAAACCCTGGGGAGTTCTAAGGGATGATTCATGGACTAGGACAATTGTTGAAGCAGCAGCAAAGGAAATAGCTTTCTCATTGGATGAACCAATTGAGAATTTTCCTAAAGAAGTAATTGATATGTTCCTCTATGGAAGTAAAGGAAGAAAGTTTAAGGCTCAATACGTTTGGGATAATGGAAAAGGAGAAATTAACCATGGCATAGAGGGTGTAATTCCAAACCTAAATAGAAGGTATAAGGAAACTAACTCAGATTATATTAGGGAAGATATTGAAAAGTACATGAGTATTAAGAGCTGTCCTACGTGTAAAGGAGCAAGGCTTAAGGAAGAGAGCCTTGCAGTTACAGTAGGGGAGTTATCTATAAACAAGGTGTGCGACCTGGCAATAAGGGATGAAATTAAGTTTTTTGAAGAATTGAACCTTACAGAGAGACAAAGTGCAATAGCTTCACAAATATTAAAGGAAATCAGGGCAAGGCTTAAATTCCTTATGGATGTGGGATTAGATTATCTCTCACTTTCAAGGGCTTCTGCCACCCTATCAGGAGGAGAATCACAGAGAATTAGGCTTGCTACACAGATAGGCTCAAGTCTTATGGGGGTTTTGTATATACTTGATGAACCAAGCATAGGACTTCATCAAAAAGATAATGCCAAGCTTTTAAAGACTCTAAAACATTTGAGAGATATTGGAAACACTTTAATTGTGGTTGAGCATGATGAGGATACTATGAGGGAAGCAGATTATATTGTTGATATTGGACCAGGAGCAGGTGCCCATGGAGGAAATATTATTGCTGCTGGAACCCCTGAGGAGGTAGCTTCCTGTGAGACTTCTCTAACTGGACAATACCTATCTGGAAAAAGAAAAATTGAGGTTCCTGCTGAGAGAAAAAAGCCTAATGGAAAGTGGATTAAGATAAAAGGGGCTAGAGAAAACAATTTAAAAAAAGTAAATATAGATTTTCCAATGGGAGTATTCACATCTGTTACAGGTGTATCAGGTTCTGGAAAGAGCACACTCGTTAATGAGATACTATACAAGGGTGTAGCAAAACAGATAAATCGAGCAAAGGATAATCCAGGAGCACATGATAGCATAACAGGAATTGAGTATATTGATAAAATAATAGATATTGATCAATCTCCAATTGGAAGGACTCCAAGATCAAATCCTGCAACCTATACAGGAGTATTCGATCATATAAGGGAGATATTTGCATTAACTAATGAAGCTAAAATGAGAGGCTATAAGAATGGTAGATTCAGCTTCAATGTTAAGGGTGGAAGATGTGAAGCCTGCAGTGGAGATGGTATTATTAAAATTGAAATGCAGTTCCTATCAGATGTTTATATACCCTGCGAAATATGTAAGGGTCAAAGATATAATAGAGAAACACTTGAGGTAAAGTACAAAGGCAAGAACATTGCAGATGTACTTAATATGACAGTTGAAGAAGCACTTGAATTCTTTGAAAATATACCAAAGATAAAGAATAAAATTCAAACTCTTTATGATGTAGGACTCTCATATATAAAGCTTGGACAGCCATCAACACAGTTATCAGGTGGAGAAGCTCAGAGGGTTAAGCTTGCAACAGAGCTTTCAAAAAGAAGCACAGGCAAAACTCTTTATATACTTGATGAACCAACAACTGGACTTCACATGGAGGACGTAAGAAGACTTATTGAGATACTTCAGAGGTTGGTTGAAGGTGGTAACACTGTAATTGTAATCGAACACAATCTTGATGTTGTAAAGTGTTCTGATTATATAATAGACCTGGGTCCTGATGGAGGAGACAGGGGAGGTACAATAATTGCAACTGGAACTCCTGAAGAAATAGCAAAAAATCCAGATTCATATACGGGAATTTATTTAAAAAGGGTACTGAGTTAGACTATTAGTCTAACCAGTACTATTTTTATAATGTATAATATAAATATATTCTTTTAAAAAACATATAGGGGGTGGGTTTATTGAGGAAAATAATAAGTATAATAAAGTTACTACTCCTGGCAGGGGTGTTGATTAGTGCAGTATTGGGAGTTTTTATTGGGGTATTTGGGATAACAGCGAAGCCTAAAAAATCTGATTGCATTATAATACTTGGATGCCAGGTGAGAGGCAGGACTATAAGTCAATTTCTAAAAGCAAGGCTGGACAAAGGAATTGAACTATATAATGATGGTTATGCAAAATACATAATAGTATCAGGTGGACAAGGTCCTGGAGAAAGTATAACAGAGGCTGAAGCCATGAAAACCTACCTTGTTTCAAATGGGATTAATGAAAACATCATAATAATGGAGGATGCATCAAGTAATACCATGGAAAATTTGAAAAATTCAAAGCTTGCAATGGAAGAAAAAAAGCTTGATACAGCTATAGTTGTATCAAACAAGTATCATCTAAAAAGAGCCTCCATAATGGTAAAGAGAACTGGAATAGATGCAAGTTATTCTGGAGTTTATGTTTCAAAATATTTTTTGAATGAAATATATGGCTTTTTTAGAGAGATACCTGCAATAATAAGATTATATATTTTAGGAAGATAGTGTATAAAGCAAATAAAATTTACACTATAGTGGCAGGTTATGATGTCTGACAAGAACATATTTAAGGATATATGGGGGCATAAATTAGTCGCAAGGTTTCAAATATGCCTGTTTTATGGTAATATATTGCTAAATATATTAAATGAGTGATAATATGTATATCGTTAACTTCACCTCTGATGACTTTAAAAGTAATCTTAAAAAATCGGATTTGGTGATTATTCCAGTTGGAATGGTGGAAGCACATGGACACCATATGCCATTAGGAACAGATATATTCTCTCCAAGACTCTTTTGCAGTATGATTGAAAAGATAATAGGAGACAAGGTTTGGATTGCTCCCGAAATACCATTTGGACAGAGCTTTGACCTATCTTTTTATCCAGGAACCTTTAGTGTACCATCTGAAGTTCTTGCAGAATATGTATTTCATATTGGAAAAAGCATGCTTGAAAATGGACTAAAAAAGCTTATATTTCTAAATGGACATGGTGGAAATGTAACAGCATTAAGTCTGGCAAGTCAGAGACTTGTTGAACTAGGAATGGATGTAATGATAAGCAACTGGTGGGTAGACTATTCAAAGGAAATACTTACAATAACAGAAGGTCAGGGACATGCAGGAGAGGATGAAACATCAGCAATACTTTATTATGATGAGGAGCTTGTTCAAATGGACAAGGCAACTAAGAACAATAAGAAGCCCCTTCTTAAAATTAATTTTAAGGAAAGAGGCAAGGTATTATATGAAAATGCACTTTCAGGAGATGCAACACTTGCAACTAAGGAAAAGGGAAAGAAAATATTCAGGCTATTAACGGATAGGATGATTGAAGCTATTCTTTTGATTAGGGATGGTAAATACTATATAGAAGAATAATAAATAGAGGAACCTCATAGGTTACATTTGTGAATGTAATCTATGAGGTTCAATAATGTAACCTATGAGTTCATTGCTATATGAATATAATACCACAGGAAGCCCTACATTACTGATAAAAGTTTAATGCTGGTGTTATCTTTTATACACTAGCTTTCCACCAAGGAAAGTCATTTCTACATTTACATCCTTTATAGCATCAGCTTCTATTTCAAAAATATCCTCTGAAAGTACAACCAAATCTGCAAACTTACCTGGGGTAATAGAACCCTTTAGGTTCTCCTCAAAGGAGGCATATGCAGCACCTAGAGTAAACCCATTAAGAGCCTCCATAACAGTTAAACGTTGTTTAGGAAGCCAACCACACTCAGGATAACCCTTTAAATCCTTTCTTGTAACTGCTGAATATATTCCAGGAAGGACATCAAAATTTTCAACAGGGCAGTCAGAACCACATGCTATATGTACACCTCTATCAAGCAATCCTTTCCAATTATATGAGGTCTTTGCTCTGACCTGGCCTACTCTTTCTTCGACAATATGAAGATCATAATCCAGGAATATTGGTTGTATATGTGCAATTACATTAAGCTCCTTGAATTTATTTAGTAATAATTCATCTGTAATCTGGCAGTGAACTATTGAATGCCTATGGTCCTCTTTATAATTCTGTTTTTGAGCTTTTTTAATACTCTCAAATACCATGTACATGGCTTTGTCTCCAATGCAGTGAACTGCAACCTGCATTCCTGCATTATGGGCAGTTATAATAAGATTATCAAGCTCCTCCTGGGTACAAACAGGTATTCCTGAGGTAGAAGGGTCATCAAAATATGGTTGACACATATAAGCTGTTCTAGCACCAAGTGAACCATCTGCCATTAGCTTTAGTGGGCCAATTTTAAAAAACTCATCACCCTTGCCAGTTATATAACCCATTTTTATAAATTTATTAAGATTTTCAATATTTTCAAACCTACTCTGTTCATTGATTCTAACTGTTAATTTTCCTTCATTTCTAAGTTCTGTATATGCACTAATAACCTTGGTAAAATCATCATCTGTAACCGATAATAAATCATCTGATTGAACAGAGGTTATACCTTGAGCATTAGCTTTTTCAGAAGCTATCATTATCATTTTTTTAATTTCTTCAATTGTTGGCTCTGCAATTTGGCTGCTAATTAGAGATATTGCATTCTCTCTAAAAATTCCTAGAGACTCTCCATTTTCATCAATATCAAAATGTCCTCCATCAACTTGAGGAGAGTCCTTTGTAATCCCAGCAATTTCTAGTGCCTTGCTATTTACAACAGAAACATGTCCACAAGCTCTTGTAAGTATAATTGGCTGAGTTGTGCTTATTTTATCAAGATCATATCTATTAGGAAATCTTCTTTCAATAAAATAATCATGATTCCAACCTCTGCCCTGTATCATGCTATTGGAATTAATGTTATTATCCACAATGAATTTATTAGTTCTATCAATCATTTCATTTATTGATTTTACTCCGACCAAATTTACATTTAACAGGCTTGAACCATAGTTTAGCAGATGCATATGACTGTCATTGAAGCCAGGGACCATTAGTTTACCCTCAAGGTCGATTATTTTAGTACTATCATTTTTATATGAAAGTATATCAGAATTATTTCCAACTGCGATTATCCTTCCATCCTTTATGTATACTGCTTCCCCTTGAGGAATTGAAGCATCAATTGTTATGATTTTCCCATTTAAAAAGATTAAATCCATAGGCCATCTCCTTTACTAAAAAAATATTTTTGTTGACTACTTATTTAAAATTATAGTTAATTTAGATGCAATATACAATAGAACAAAGGATGTTTGATTTAAATTGTGTTTGAAATGGAGATTATTATATATGAGATTATTACATAATAGTGGGGAAATGCGTTGTAAATTACAAGCCACACCGTAGGGGCGAACAGTGTTTGCCCGTCGGGTACCATGTATAGAGAATACTCTCGTATCAAAGTGGGCACTTGCGGGCGAACACTGTTCGCCCCTGCAATACATAGTAGTTAATATGTTTTGATAACATATAGACGACTTGCAACCCATTCCTCCTATATCATGTTTTATTGAAGCATAATAATTCCAGCACATTAGTATATCAATAATAAAATGATAAATACAACTATATGGAAAAAATATGCAATTTATATCAAATATAATGATACCAAGAACAATTTGTGTTATAATAAATTAATATTTGGTAACAAGGTGGTTATATATGAGATATTTAGCATCGGTTATGAGATTTGTGGTTATTGTCATTATGTATATAATATTATATAGAATAGTAAAGACAATGTATTTAGATTTAAGGTATGTTAAGAATAAAGATGATGAGGAAGAAGTTGATTATGCAATTGAACTAATGGATTGTCCCGAGAGTATTGATATTATTAAGGGCAGTGTTTACCCAGTTCATTCAGAAATCAACATTGGCAGAAAAGAGGATAACAATGTTGCAATAGATGATCCATTTATATCTAATTATCATGCAAGCCTTTATATAAAGGATGAAAGACTATTCATAAAGGATATGAATAGCACAAATGGAACATTTAAAAATGGGAAAAAGCTTAGAAATGAGGAAGAGCTTGTTAATGGAGATGTTTTAAAGATCGGGAGATTAGTATTTAAAGTTATAGGATAGAGGGGTACTATGGAAAACAGAGAAAAATCCATACTTAATGGAATATATTTATTGATTATAATTATGTTTCTTCTACTTATGATATCCATGAATAAGCTTGATTTTGGACCTGTAATACTAGGGATATCCTCTTGCGTGCTGATTGGCTATGGATATTTCATTGTTAAAAAATTCTTTCCTAAAGGAGACAAATATCTGCTTATAATTGTTGCGTTCATATCACAATTTGGACTTGTTATGCTTTACAGGCTAAGCCCTGTAAACGCAATAAAACAGCTTTCCTGGTTCACTCTTGGTATGGGTGAATATATTTTTTTAGTAGTGTTTTTACCTCAAATAAGAAAGTTTGGAAGATTGAAATTTACATATGTAATAATCGCAATAATACTTCTAGCTCTTCCATTTTTTCTGGGAAGTGAAATAAAGGGATCTAGAAACTGGATAAGATTTGGTTCCTTTGGAATACAGCCATCAGAAATAGCAAAGCTATTTGTGATATTTTATCTTGCCTCTGCACTCCAGAATATTAAAAACTTTTTTGATGTGATTAAGGCTGCAATACCAGTATTTATTGGAATAGCATTCTTAGTTATTGAGAAGGATTTAGGGGCAAGTTTGATTTTTTTTGGAATTTTTATAACAATGCTGTACATAAGTACTTCTAATCTTAAATATACACTAACAGGAATCGGAGCATTTTTAGGTGGAGGGGCACTTAGTTATTTAATGTTTTCACATATTAGAATAAGATTTAAAATATGGATTGATCCATGGAAGTATATAGACGGTAGTGGGTACCAGATATGCCAATCTCTCATTGCAATAGCAACAGGAGGACTGTTTGGAACTGGAATAGGTTTAGGACATCCCTACCTGATACCAGAAGCACATAATGACTTTATATTTGCAGCTATCTGTGAGGAATTAGGATTGCTTGGAGGTATTGCTCTTATTTTACTATATCTGATGCTTGTTTATAGGGGCTTAAGAACTGCTCTTCATGCAAGAGATGGTTATTCAATGCTTGTGGCAGTTGGAATATCCAGTATGATAGCATTTCAAGTGTTTGTTATAATAGGAGGAGTAATAAAATTAATTCCATTAACTGGAATAACTCTTCCCTTTGTAAGTTATGGAGGAAGTTCAATGATATTAAACTTTGCTTCCCTGGGAGTACTGCAAAAAATTTCTGAATCAGGGAGAAAAAATATATGAATAATAGGAATCTAGTAAGAAATATAAAGCTACTGCTTGCTTTTTTCTCAGTATGCTTTCTTGGGATTATTGTATATTTGACTTATTTTAGTTTTTACAAGTCTAATTCTGTAGCAAAGAATGTAGCTAACCCAAGAATCAGAGAAGAGGAGGAGAATGTGCTACGAGGCTCTATTCTGGACAGGGATGGGAATAAAATTGCATATAGTCAGAAAACAGAGGATGGCAAGCAAAAGCGAATGTACAAGGATGGAGAAGCCTTTGCCCATATACTAGGTTATAGCAGCTATGTTTATGGTAAAACAGGCATAGAGCTTGCATATAATGATATTCTCCAGGGAAAGGGTTATGGAGGAGATATTCTTCAGGTAATATTCCAGGGAGTTAAAAGTGGTTTTAGTTCCAATGAAAGGGAAGGGTATGATGTATACCTATCCATTGATAAGGAAGCACAGGATGCAGCATACAAAATGCTTGGAGATGACAGAGGAGCAGTTGCAGCCATTAACACAAAGACTGGTGAAATTCTAGCTATGGTATCCAAACCTTCCTTTAATCCCGGATTAATCGATACAAAATTTGATGTATATAATAGTGATGTAAAGGGTACACCATTTGTAAATAGAGCAGCTCAAGGGTATTATGCCCCTGGGTCGGTTTTTAAAATAGTAACAGCTGCGGCTGTACTGGAGGAAAATCCTAAAATTTCAGAGGAAACCTTCAACTGTGCTGGAGGGCTTAAAATTGGAACATATACATTAACAGAACAGGGTGGAGCAAAGCATGGAAAGGTTACTCTTAACAAA
>JARDZI010000416.1 GCA_029240935.1 Clostridiales bacterium | reverse complement strand
ATATTGTTTTTGTAGGATGCAATATTATATACCATTCAATGGAGGCAAATGATACTGCCGTTTTGAACATAGTTAGTGATGTCTTTGATATAGAACCTAACGAGTTACCGCAAAGGAAATTCGTAGATATCAATATTACATACAGCAGAAATAGAATCATTATAGATACACCGGAAGAAGGGGTTAACACCACAATTTCTTATCAGGATAATTTCAAATATGACAATAGTATTATAAATGAAAATAACTTGCTAAAAGTTACAAAAAATCACACAGAACTTCAATTGGTCTACCCTTATTTAAAGCAAGGCATATTTATATCTATCTTAGGGTTGGTCGGTATAGTCGCTTTGTTATTTTTAATAACTCACAAAAAGAAAAACACTTAATATAGGCTTATTCACAATATATCCCCATATATATAGGTTTATCAACAACTTTATCCCCAAAATATAGCGTTTTTGTGGATAACCGTCGTTTGACACCGCAAGTTATCCACATCATTTTCCCCAATTCATATTTTTACCTCAACTTTTTCTGATATTTCTATTGTATTGTGTGAAACCTCACAATCATATGCCAAAATATTAACCCCTTTGTCATAAGCATATTTTAACGCATCTTCGAATTCCTTATGAGTCTTCCCATTTGGAGAAAAAACAGCTACATTCTTTATTTGTATGACAAAAACAATATATGCCTTGTACCCCTCTTCAATACATTCAACAAGCTCATTAATATGTTTCACTCCCCTCTCGGTAGGTGCATCAGGAAATAAAGCAATATTGTTTTCTTCCAAAGTCACGCCTTTGACCTCAATAAATATTTTGTCTTTTTCTGTTTCCACATAGAAATCAAATCTGGAATTTTTATATTTTACCTCAGGTTTTATTGTGATAATATCTTCAAATAAGAATCCCTTTTGGAGCCATTCATGAAAAACTTTATTTGGTACCTGACTGTCTATATTTATATGCCTTTTTCCTTTTACTACGCCGATTAAATCAAACCTGGTTTTGCGTGAACTGCTGTTAAATTCCTGTACAAAAACAGTAGCACCAGGTAACAATAATTCTTTACATCTCCCTGTATTTTTTACATGGCATACCTCTGATTTACCGTCTATTTCAATATTAGCAATAAATCTATTTGGTCTGTCTATGAATTTTCCCTCTTTAATATTTTTATAAATCAATTTATATCCTCCGTAAAAATATTGCATATACATTATTGTACTATAAAAATTTGTTTCTAACTCTAAAATAGTGGGTAAATAAGTTGTATTGATTACGATTAATTTAGGAGGATTTTAATATGAGGACTGAGGTTGCTTTTTTCCGCTGTAAGCATTGTGGAAATATTGTAGGTTTAATTAAGAATGGTGGTGGGACACTCGTATGTTGCGGTGAAAAAATGGAAAGGCTTGAACCAAATACTACAGATGCAGCAGTTGAAAAACATGTTCCTGTAGCAGTTAGAAAAGATGGTAAGATCTATGTTGACGTAGGATCTGTAGCTCATCCAATGCTAGCTGAACATTTCATTGAATGGATTGCTGTGGTTAGTGATGAAGGCACCGAGAGAATTTCACTTTCACCCGGAGATGCTCCAAAAGCAGTTTTCTGTGATAAAAATGATGCAGAAGTCTATGCTTACTGTAACTTACATGGATTATGGAAAGCAGAAGTAAAATAATTGTTTTAAAAAATATCGTCCCCACTAACATATGTTATTATCTGTTAGTGGGGTTTTAATTTATTCTAGTTTTTTCAATATCCGCTTCCTGATGCTTTTTCCTTATTTGCAATCGCTACTGATGCACTGGCACCAATCCTGCTTGCACCAGCATCGACCATTGCCTTCGCAGTCTCATAATCACGAATACCTCCAGATGCTTTAACTCCCATATAAGGCTTAACTTCTGCCCTCATAAGTTTTATATCTGCAACTGTGGCTCCACCAGTGCTAAAGCCGGTTGATGTTTTTACAAAGTCTGCGCCCGCTTCCTTGCAGATTTTGCAGCTCTTAATCTTCTCCTCGTCGGTAAGCAAACAGGTTTCAAGTATTACCTTGACCAGAGCTTTTCCTTTAGCAGCCAGGACTACACCCTCTATATCCTTTTTGACACAGTCAAAATCTCCAGATTTCAATGCACCCACATTAATCACCATATCTACTTCAGAGGCACCGTTAGCAATTGCCTCAGTTGTTTCAGCAACCTTTGCAGCTGTAGTTGTAGCTCCCAGAGGGAATCCAATAACAGTACAAACCTTTATCTTACTGCCTTTTAAAAGATCGCTACAAAGTTTAACATAACCTGGATTAACACATACTGAAGCAAACCCATATTCTATAGCTTCAGCACATAACTTTCTAATCTGCTCTATTGTTGTATCAGGCTTCAACGCTGTATGATCTATCAGACCGGCAATATTATTGTTCATTTATCAAACACCTCCGTATTTTATTGTTCTAATATTTATTATCACTTTATAATTATAAAAATACAAGCATAAAAATAGAGGTTAGCCATTAACCCCTATCGACATTGTATTAACTCAAAAATACCTACAAATTATATCCCAATAAACTGGATACTTTTTGGGAAGCATTTATAGTAAGCTGTATATACTTTTGATATTTTTCATTATCATGGTAATTATTAATACTTCCTGTTATTCCTATTGAAGCAATGCATTCTTTCGCATGGTTATATACTGGTGCTGCAAGGCAACCAACACCCTTGGAATATTCCTCATCATCCTCGGCATATCCAAGTTCTCTTACTTTATTAAGTTCAATATTAAATGCATCCTTATCTATTATACTCTTTTCTGTTTTATGAACAAATGGTGAGCTTTCAATAAATTTTTTGCGCTGCTCTTCCTTCATGAAGGTCACCAACACTTTTCCTGATGCACTTACATTCAAAGGAATTATTGTTCCCAAAGGCGC
>JARDZI010000076.1 GCA_029240935.1 Clostridiales bacterium | reverse complement strand
GGGGAATATAACTCAGGGGAGAGTATCCATGTTAAGCAGCATTGGTATAAGGCTTATGGATGAAGAACGTTATGGTGGAATAGTCGAAGAATTCTTAAAAAGCTATGCATCTTAGGAATAAATTCTAGCCAATAAATATTAAATTAAGATAATTAGAGAATATACTAGAAAATTTTGAAAGCTAAAAATTGAGCTTTAATATTTTGGAATAAAAAGTGGACAAGCTGAGAAAATTAGAAGGGGAAATCCCTTCAAGATAGTATAAAAACCATTATAGGTGAGCTTAAGAATTGAATGAATAAAAAATAATGAAAGCAAAATAGAGTTTTTGGCTTTAAAATTCACTTAGTAAGCGTCCCAAACCCCAAACCCCCAAACCAGGAAACCTTTATTGTTGCAAACTAATTCACTTTTGATATACTTTACATTAGATGGAATAATAATTAATAAAATAGAGGTGAAATATGATTAGTTATAAATTTAAATTTGATGAAAAAGAATATGAGCTTGGAGAAGAAAATTGTGATTATTTTTTAATTGAAGAGGAAAAGCCAGTTACAGGAATTAGTATGGAGGACATTTTAAATCTATTAAGTCAAGGTGAAGAAATAGATTTTAACATGGAATATTATGATCAGCCTTGCAATAACTGCCTTCACGGAAAGGAAGAAAAGGAAAAAAGTTTTAAGTTTCTAGAATATCATTTCTATATATTTACTAAAAGTGGTGAATATGTAATGAGCAGTATATCAAAAGAGTTCATGGATACATCCTTTACTAAATTGCTCAAGAAAGGGAAGGCCGATGACAGCTATATTGTCAGCATAATGGTGTGCGGAAATTGTGGAAACTATTCTATTGAAGTTGAACAATGTGAAATTTAATAAGGTATTAAGGTGGAGATAATATGGGTATGGAAGACAGTCAATATTTTGAAAAACCAATAATTGATGTAATAAAGTCAAGGCATTCGGTAAGGACATATAAATATGAAAAACTAAGTGAAGAAATAAAGAGAAAGCTTATAAATTATTCAAAGAAGATTGAAAGCCCATTTGATGCTAAGGTTAGATTGGAATTAATTGACGAATTAAAAATTGCCGAAAAGGGTAATGTGAAAATAGGTACATATGGAATTATAAAAGGAACAAGTTCATATATTACTGGGGCTCTTGAAAAAGGTGATAACTCCCTAGAGATGCTTGGTTATTGCCTTGAAAAGCTTGTGCTGTATGGAACCTCACTAGGACTTGGAACCTGCTGGCTCGGAGGAACCTTTAAAAGAAGTCAATTTAGTAAAATGATAGATCTTAAGGAAAATGAATTACTGCCAATTGTTATTCCAATAGGATATGAGGCAGATAAAAAGAGCCTGGTTGAAGCTATCATGAGACGTGGAGCAGGATCAGATAACAGAAAGACGTGGAATGAGCTTTTTTATAATGGAAATTTTGAAACTTCTCTTGATGAAAAGTCTGCTGGAAGTTATTCCTTAGCTCTTGAAATGGTGAGGTTAGCACCATCTGCATCAAATAAGCAACCATGGAGAATCCTGAAGCAGGATAATTATTACCACTTTTATATGGAAGCAACAAAGGGATATGGTAAGGCATTAGGGTTTAATATTCAAAAGATAGATATGGGAATAGCCATGTGTCACTTTGAAATGACATTGGTTGAGGCAGGAATAGAAGGACATTGGGAATATGAATATTATAGACAATTTTCAGTTAGTGATGAGAATATAGAATACATAGCTAGTTGGCTTGAAGGTGCCAGCCACATGAGATTATGAGATTTGAAAAATAAAAATTTTAGCATTATAGGCAGGTGAGGAAGTTGAAACTCGACAGGCTTATTTCAATTCTAGTAATCTTGTTAAGAAAAGAACGAGTACAGGCAAAGGAACTTGCAGAAAGATTTGGTGTTTCTGTAAGGACAATTCTTAGAGATGTTGATGCAATAAACCTCGCAGGGATTCCCATAGTAACATATCAAGGAGTAAATGGTGGGATTGGAATCGCAGAAGGATATAGATTGGACAAAAGTGTACTTACTGAAAATGAAATGGCTGCGCTTATTACTACACTAAAGGGTATAGGTGGAAGTATACCCGATAACAACAATGATATGCTAATGGAAAAATTTAAAAACACATTATCAGTACAACAGCTTGATAGGGTTAACACAAAGGCAAGTCAGTTAATAATAGATTTAGTCCCATGGGGAGGAAATGAAAGTATTAGAGGAAAGCTTGGAGAGATACGCCAGGCTATTGAGACAAAGAAGAAGATTGAATTTGAGTATTTGGACTCCTCAGGGAATAAAACTATACGAATAGTCGAGCCATATTCACTTATATTAAAGGGACAAAATTGGTACATGTATGCCTGGTGCCATGTTAGAGAGGATTTTCGTTTTTTTAAGCTATCAAGAATAAGGGGAATGAGTATAACAGAGGTAGTATTTATTCCAAGGGAGGCTTTTGTTGAAGAACACCCCTGGGAAAATGAATGGCAAAAGCCTGATAAATTTATTACCCTTGAATTAATGTTTGAGGATGAATTAAGGAACATTGCTGAGGAGTGGTTTGGTGAGAGTATTTATTTTAATCCAGATGGAAGAATTATGGCAGAGATTAAGCTTCCTGAAAATAATTGGCTTTATGGCTTTTTATTAAGCTTTGGCTCTGGTATTGAGGTTATTAATCCTCCCCATATTAGAGAAATGTTAGGTAAAAAAGCTAAAGAAATTGTCGAAAAATATTTAAATAAATATGACAGGCAGTTGTCTTGTTTGGAATGCTACAATGTAGAAAAAGCCAAAGGAGGCAATAAAAATGAATTATAATATTGAACTAACTGAAAAATCACTGCAGCCAGTACTTTCTATCCGTACAAGAACCTCATTAGATAATCTGCCAAAGGAAATAGGCAGGGCATATAAAATAATATTTCAATATCTTAATGAAATTGGTGAGCAGCCAATAGATGCACCATTTACAGCATACTATAACCTAGATATGGATAACCTTGATGTTGAAATGGGATTCCCTGTTGGAAAACCACTAGCAGGAAAAGGTGAGGTTGTTTCTAGTGAAATCTCAGCAGGAAAGTTTGTATCCTGTATTTTTAAGGGCTCATATAAGCAGATGGAGCCACTTTATAATGCTATGTATAAATGGATAAGTGAAAATGGATATACAACAACAGGAGTTTCATATGAATATTATTATAACTCACCTGCAGATGTACCTGAAAGTGAACTATCAACAAAGGTAGTATTTCCTGTTAAATAAGCGAGTAAAGAAATAACTAGTGGATTTGGAGAGTATATTATTGAGAATGATAAGAAGATTTGCCCACTGTTTAATATAATGTTTTTAAAAGTTCTAACTATTGATAACGGTTAGAACTTTTTATTTTGAAAGCTCTTCTAAAATAATTATTTTAACCTGGGAAAAATGTCGTGTGATTTTATTATTTTGTAGTAAAATATAGTAAGGACTTTATTGATCGGAGGAAGCATTTTGGATAAATACATAGAACTAAAGGATGTTAAAAAGTACTATCAAATGGGAGAAGTAGAAATAAAAGCATTGGATGGAGTGTCCTTTTCAATAGATAAGGGTGAATTTGTAGTTGTTGCAGGACCAAGTGGGGCTGGTAAAAGTACAGTTTTAAATATATTAGGTGGAATGGATACTCCAAGCAGTGGAGAAATATTTGTTGATGGAAACGAAATAAATAAGTATAACTCAAAACAGTTAACAACATTTAGAAGATATGACATTGGTTTTGTATTTCAATTTTATAATCTTGTTCAAAATCTTACAGCCATTGAAAATGTTGAATTAGCTACTCAAATATGTAAAGAGCCAATTGATCCAGAGCTGGTTATTGAAGAGGTAGGGTTAAAGGAGAGAAGAGATAACTTTCCTTCCCAGCTTTCAGGAGGAGAGCAGCAGAGGGTATCAATTGCCAGAGCTCTTGCTAAAAATCCCAAGCTGCTATTGTGTGATGAACCTACTGGAGCCCTAGATTATAGTACTGGAAAATCTGTTCTGAAGCTCCTTCAGGATACCTGCAGGAACAAGGGGATGACAGTAGTTGTTATCACTCATAATTTAGCCATTGCGCCTATGGCTGATAAGATAATTAAAGTGAAAAATGGAAGAGTAGCAGATATTTCTATAAATAAAAATCCAACTCCTGTTGAAAGGATTGAATGGTAATATGAAATATGCTATATCAAAGGATACCTTCAGGGAGATTAGGCGTACTCTTAGCAGGTTTTTATCTATATTCTTTATAGTAGCCCTAGGCGTAGCATTTTTTGCAGGAATCAAGGCTACCAGCACTGACATGAAAATTACAGCGGATAAGTATTTTGATGAATATAACCTAATGGACATTAGACTTCTATCAACTATTGGTTTCAATGAAGAAGATATAAATGCTATAAAAAAGACAGATGCTATAGAAGGAATTTTTCCATCCTATTCTATGGATGCTCTTGTTAATTTTGATGATATGGAGTTTGTTATAAAGGTTATTTCCATGCCTTTAGATAAGCTAAATAAACCTGATGAATCATACATTAATAGAGTAAGGCTTGTAGAGGGAAGATACCCAAGTAGGCAAGGTGAATGTGTTGCTGAAAAGGTTAAAATGTTAGGCTCTGGGATGGCCATTGGTTCAAAAATAAAGCTTACTTCTGGATCAGATAAGGATATTAATGAAAGCCTTAATACAGAGGAATTTGAGATTGTTGGATTTGTTGAGACTCCATATTATATCTCTTTTGAGAGGGGAACGAGTTCCATTGGAAGTGGAAAGGTAAACAGCTTTATTATGATTCCTGAGGAGGACTTTAATTTATCTGTTTTCACTGATGTATTTTTGACAGTTAGTGAAGCAAAGGAAGAGAATAGTTTTGATGATAAGTATGAGGATGTAATAAGTCCTATAAAAGAATCTCTTGAAGCTATAGGTAAGGATAGGGTTCAAATTAGGTATGATGAGATAATAGTTGACGCAAGGGAAGAATTGGATTTGAACAAAAGAGAGCTTTCAGATGCAGAAGAAAAACAAAAGTTGGAACTGACGAAGGCCTCAGATAAGCTCCAAAGTTCTAGGATAGAGATTGACCAGGGTAGGAAGCAGCTAGAGAGTAAAAAAAGAGAATTTAATAAAACTATAAAAGAGGCAGAAACAAAGATTCAAGATAGATATAAAAATTTAGCTGAGGGAGAAAAGGAATATAATAATCAGCTATTGAATTTTCAAACTATTAAAAGCCAAGCAGATAAGGAGCTTCAAGCAGCACAACAACAAATAGATGCTGCTCAAAAAGAGATAGATGAAAATGAGAAGAAATTGAATGAGATTAAGCTGGCTCTTTTAGAAAATCAGAATCCCTCCAAACAGGAAAGGGTAGCTGAAGAGGCAAAAATTAAAGCTATGGAGGAGCAATTGACTTCCAGTAAGGTACAGCTTGAAGCCTCAAGAGCTGAAATAGAGGGGAAGAGAAAAAGCTTGCTAGATGGTGAACAGAAGCTTAATAGCACTAGAGAAACCCTTGATGCTTCTAGGAATCAGCTTGATGATGGGAATGAAAAGCTTAAGGTATCAAAGAAAAAAGCTCTGATTGAGTTTGCAGCTGGGGAAAGAAGGCTTAAGTCAGCAAAGGAAGAAGTGGAAAAAGGCCAGAAAGAATTTGATAACGCAAAAATAGAGTCTGACAAAAGGTTAGCAGATGCTAGGATTAAGCTAGCTAACGGTGAGGAAGAACTTAATAAATTAGAGAAACCTGAGTGGTATGTATTGGATAGGAATGCAAATCCAGGCTTCGTGGATTATGAGAATGCTGCAGATAGTATGAATGCAATTGCTGGTGTGTTTCCTGTATTCTTTTTTCTTGTTGCTGCACTAGTTTGTCTTACTACAATGACAAGGATGGTTGATGAGCAGAGAATATATATAGGTACATATAAGGCTTTAGGATATAGTAAATCTACAATTGCCTCAAAGTATTTGTTATATGCTGCCTTTGCAAGCATAAGCGGAAGTATATTTGGTTTTACTCTGGGATTTAAGATATTCCCTACTGTAATATTTAATGCTTATAGAATAATGTATACTCTACCTGATGTGGTTACAGCCTTTAATACATTTTATGCAGTTGCTTCAACTGCTGCTGCAGTTATTGTAACAACTCTGGCAGCATGGTTCGCTTGCTATAATGAGCTTAAAGCTGAACCAGCCACGTTAATGAGACTTAAAGCACCAAAATCAGGAAAGAGAATTCTGATGGAGAGGATTAAATTTTTATGGTCAAGATTTAATTTTATTCAAAAAATAACTGCAAGGAATCTATTTAGGTATAAAAAGAGATTTTTTATGACTGTTATTGGAATTGGAGGTTGTACAGCTTTACTTCTAACAGGCTTTGGGCTAAAGGATTCTATAATGTCCATTGTTACTAAACAGTTCGAGGAGTTGTATCAATATGATATGACCATGAGCATAAAAGAGAACTTGAGCATAGATAAAGCTTTAGAGCTTAATAAATTTATTTCAAAAGAGGGTAGAATATCCGATTATATGTTAATAAAGCAGCAAAACATCGATGTAGGCTCGGATAAAAAAGAAAAAAGTGTTAGTTTGATAGTTCCAGAAAGTACTGAAGAAATGGAAAAGTTTATAACCTTTAGGGAGCGTACCACAGGTATTAATGTACCCTTTGAGAAGGATGGGGTTATTCTGACAGAAAAGCTTTCTAAACAGCTTCAAGTTGGGGTTGGAGATGATATATATATAAAAGATGGAGATGGAAAAAGGATAAACATAAAGGTTAGGGGCATTACAGAAAATTATATTTCCCATTATGTTTATATGCCTCCTTCTCTATATGAGTCACTCTATAATGAAAAGCTGGAGTATCAGCAAATTCTAGCAAAGACTACTGATACAACAAAGGAATTTGAAAATAAACTATCAACAGATATGCTGAAGAATTCTAGTATTAGATCAGTAGGTTTTACTACAGGAATTAGTAATGACTTTGAGGATATAATAGGTAGTTTGAACTATGTTGTTCTTGTTCTAATTTTTTCAGCAGGTGCTTTAGCATTTGTGGTTTTGTATAACCTTACGAATATTAATGTAATGGAAAGAATAAGAGAAATTGCCACCATAAAGCTATTAGGGTTTTATGATAATGAAGTTTCAGCCTACGTATATAGAGAGAATATTTTCCTTACCCTGTTTGGAATAATATTTGGGTTGGTACTTGGAGTTTTATTACACAAGTTTATTATAGTAACTGCAGAGGTTGATTATATAATGTTTGGACGAGAAATAAAGCCTATGAGTTATATATATTCATCAATACTTACAATGTTTTTTTCAGGTTTGGTAAATTTCGTTATGTATTTTAGACTTAAAAAGATAAGTATGGTAGAGTCACTAAAGTCGGTGGATTAGACGTTAAGTTACAGCTAAATCAGGTATCAGAATTACCTTGATTTACCCGTAGTGTCTGCTGCCTACAGCAGACCTTAATATCTGACCCTATCCTTAGAATTAACTCGCATTGTCGGTACCAGGATAAATGAAAGCTTTCTTTGTCATCCTTCACTACCTTTAGGATGGCAAATATACTTACAAATTTTTGGTAGGTGGAAGGGTTAGGCTTACATAAAATACTTAAAAATTATTGAGTAGGTGGAGGCAAATTAAATGAGCAATGTAATGGAAAATAAAAAATATGAAACAGCAGTGTTTGCAGGTGGGTGTTTTTGGTGTATGGTTTCTCCATTTGATGTACTTGATGGAATAATAGAAGTAAGGTCAGGTTACATGGGAGGTCATAAGGAAAATCCAACCTATAAGGATGTGAAGTTCCAGACCTCAGGACACTATGAGGTGATAAGTATAATATATGACCTATCCATAATTGATTATAACAAGCTTCTTCAAGCATTTTGGAGACAGGTTGACCCAACAGATGATGAGGGACAGTTTCAGGACAGAGGTGAGTCATACAGAACTGCTATTTTCTACACAACAGAGGAGCAAAGAGAAAAGGCAGAAGTCTCAAAGAAAGTCATGAATGATTCGAGAAGATTCCCTGAACCAATAGTTACTAAAATACTTCCTGCTGTTACCTTCTATGAGGCAGAGGAATATCACCAGGACTTTTACATAAAGAGTCCTGTAGAATATAAGCTGGACAGAAAAGTCTCAGGCAGGGATGAGTTTATACAAAAATACTGGGGAGAAGAATATTTTGATATATATAAGTAGATAGCCAGGCTTGGGAATCTGCCATAGTGATGTTTTTTCAAGAACTATTGCTAAGGTGTAAAAAATAGGATAAGATATAAATGTATTTTGATATGGAGGTGTAAAGATGTCAGTCGTTATCAAGTCAAGTATGATTGAGTATTTGGCAACAACTCATACTATTAATGCAATTTTGGACTTATATAGGGAAAGTGTGTCCAGAATTGAATATTATGTAAACTTGATAATGTAGAACTTTACATCTAATAATTGATAATGTAACTCCTAAGTAAGGTCTCTGCTTAGGGGTTTTATGTTTTTTTGGACGCATTTTGGTTGGGTGGGCAAAGGAACACACAAGCAAAATTAAGGGGGTTTTCATTATGGAAAACAATATTAAATTGAAAAGAAATGTTTTTAAAAATTATATATTTACACTACTATCTAGTTTGGATTTTACCAGAGGTATATGGATGATTTATCTAGCAAGTAAAGGCATGAGCCTAACGCAGCTTGGTTTACTTGAAACCATATTCCACATAACTTCCTTCGCAATGGAGGTACCAACAGGTGCCATTGCTGATATATTTGGCAGAAAGATCAGCAGAATCGCTGGAAGAGTTTTTTCTCTTATAAGTGTTATACTGCTTCTTGTGGCAAACAGTTTCATTTGGTATGCCATAGCCTTTGTATTTACTGCTCTTTCCTATAATCTTGAATCAGGTGCAGGAGATGCATTGATATATGACTCCCTAAAGGAGATTGGTGAAGAGGATAGGTATATGAAGATATCCGGTAATAAGGAAGTGTTTTATCAAACAGCGGGTATTATTTCCTTCTTGATAGGTGGATACTTGGCGGTTAGAAGCTATAACATAGCATTTGTACTAACAATAATTACGGGAATAATAACAATAGTGCAATCCTTTACTTTCAAGGAACCAAGTATAGGAAAAGTATGTCCTACAGAGGAAAAAGAAAATATATTTATTAAACAGCTAAAGGATAGTGTGAAGGTTATTGTTAAGAATCCAAGGATAATTTTTCTAATAGTATTTCTAGAGGTTATAATGGTGTTTTGCACCTGTATCTTCTTTTACCTGCAAAATTATCTTAAGGGAAATGGTTACAATGAAGCAGCTATAGGAATTATATACGCACTTTCATCCCTGGCAGCAGCACTTTCTGCTCCAATGGTACACAAAATTGAAAAAAGAATTAAAGAACAGGGAATTCTGATCATAATACCCATAATCACAATAGCTTGTATTTGGGGAATTGCCCTTAGCCAATATCATTATATATTTTTCATTATTCTTATGCTTACAGAAAGCGTTATATTTGTAGCTACAAGTGATTATATAAACAAGATGATCCCAAGCGAAAACAGAGCAACCATCCTTTCCTTCACAAGCATGGTTTTTAGCTTCTTTATGATTACTCTGTTCCCACTCATAGGTTTTATTGGTGATAAGTACTCATTGATAACTGCATTTAAATGGTTAGGAGTACTTGGAAGCCTATTTGTAGTATTAAATAGTTTCATGTTGATATCTAATGGGAGGAGAAGGAAGGAAAGCAAATAAGCACAAGCCAAGAATTCAACCACTGGTTGAATTCTTGGCTTTAATGATTTTAATAGTGGATTTTGGATAAGATGTGTTGTATATAAAGAATACATCATGAGGTTACAGGCACCCTTAGGTATTTAGCTTACTGGAGAAGGGTAAATTTTATTTCAAACAATTTTGATTCATATTGAACTTGAAATCCTTTTTCTAAATACAGTCTTTCTGCAGTTATGTTATCACTTTCCACATCTAATTCAATGGAAGTGATATTTTTATTAAGAAATCCATCTGATATGGCTTGATTAAGTAACCGCTTGCCATAACCCTTACGTCGATGATTTTCAGAAACTCCAACTGCTTGAATATAAGATTTGGTATCACTTTTATGAACAACCAAAAATCCTACAAGTTCATCCTCATGTGTTTCTATATATATAGTCCAATTATTGAATTCCTTTAATATTTTTTTGCTATCCCAATATACATCAGAGAATAACCTATCATGCATATGACAAAATTCTTGTTTATATCTATCTGTTAGAAACGCAATTTTAGTATTGGTCAAATCAGTGTTATTTGTACTTCTTAGAACCATTCTCTTATCCGAGCATATATCTATACCATTCACCATTTTCATCAAACATAATTGTTCTTGATTTCTTGAATCGAAATAAAAATATATTCTAAATCCATTTAAGGTTTTGCATGCATACTGTATAAACTGTTTAGCAATATCCATATAATTTTCTTTAATAAATGGACCAACACAATCACCGCATTTTTCATCTACGTCTATATCAAATCCAACAACTCCGACTAAATTGTTATCTTGATAATAGAGCAAAACAAGATTGTCAGTTGATTTAATCAAATTTAATAATTTATTTTTTATTTTTTGAATTTCCTTTGGGCAAGAACCACAACTACTCTCAGGCTTATTATTCAATTCATAAACTAAAGACACAATCTCATCTATATCGTTCTTACAATTACATTCCTTTAGCATAGTTACCTCCTAAAATATCATACAGATATTAGAAATCATCATCATAAGTACTTAAAAATGAATATTTATAGATTATCTCATTTCTTCACCAGCTTAAATATTAACTTATATAAGAATAAGTATCAAATTTAATTTAAATGTTTTTATACTCTTAGGCATATGTAAAACTTAAAAAACCTCTTTTGCAACCAACGCTTGATTGATAAAAGCTACATTTTGATGTTATTCTAAATTTAACAAGGCGCATTGTAAATTGTTTTAGGAGGAAATAATATGTTTGATACAAGAAAAATTGCTTCGTATATTTGTAACCTTAGAAAGGATAAGGACATTACACAAATGGAGCTTGCTGATATGTTGAACGTAAGTCATCAGGCAGTGTCTAAGTGGGAGAGGGGAGAATCATTACCGGATGTGGGAACTCTTCCTAAAGTTGCTGAAATTTTTGGAGTAACAGTTGATTCAATACTAAATGGGGGAACTCAAAGACATACCTCCAATAAGCTTGGACATACTGAAGGGGAAATAATTAGTGAGCTAGCCAAGGGTAATACAGAAAAGGTTGCAGAAATGCTTAAGAATAAGGAAGTAGAGCTGGAATCTGTTGTCAATCTTGCTCCAATGCTGAAAACCAGTACACTTGATAAAATAACATCAGGTGTAACAGAGGATACAATAAATATTGATAACATTGTAAATCTAGCGCCATTTTTAGGAAGAAAAACATTAGACATGCTTGTTGATAGAATTGTAGATGAGAAGCTAGATGTTGAGTATATTCAGGAATTAGCTCCTTTTTTGGGCAGAGAAACAATGGATAAGCTAGTTTCAAGGGTGGAAGCTGGACAATTAAATTTTGAAGTGCTAACCTCTATAGTCCCCTTTATAGGGCGTGAAACTGTTGATGAAATCGTAGATAAAATTGCAGCTGGAAAAATAGATGCAAGATATCTAGAAGAACTTGCACCATTTGTAAGTAAGGAAACGATGGATAAGCTTGTTGAAAAGGTTGAAGAGGGACAATTAGATATTAAAGTTTTAGTAGAGCTTGCTCCATTTTTAAGCAGTGATACACTTGATAAGCTTGTTGAAAAAATTGTGAATGGCAAGTTTGATGTAAAATACCTTGAGGAACTTGCACCTTTTGTTAGAAAGGAAACCCTTGGAAGACTTGTTGGTTATGTAGAAGAGGGACAGCTGGACATGGACATATTGGTTAATCTAGCACCATTCTTAAGCCGTGATACCATGGACAGAATGGTTGATAAAATTGTAGATGGAAAACTTGACATAGAATATCTTCAAGAATTAGCTCCTTTTATTAGGAAGGAAACATTGGATAAATTAGTGGACAGTGTGGAGGAGGGGCAGTTAAGTATGTCAACAATAGTAGACCTTGCTCCATTCTTAAGCCATGAAACCTTGGACAGAATTGTAGTTAAGGTAGCAAAGGGTAAAGTTGATTCAAAATATCTGGAGGAACTAGCTCCTTTTCTTAGCAGTGAAACAATAGATAGGATAATTGACAACGTAGAAGATGAAAAACTTAATGTAAGCATACTTGAATCTCTGGCACCTTTTTTGAGAGGTGAAAGGCTTAATAAGTTTATAGAAAAATTAATTAGAAAGGGAAAGTAGTGAATACCCACTTCTAAGCTAACAATAGTGCTAAGGATGGATACACCTATTCATCTGATATAGAAGTGTAAATTGCCATACACCTAAGATTGGTCTTCCCAAGGTGTATGGCATTATTAGTTTCTTATTTAGGTTTACTTACAAACATTTGTGAAAACATATTTCCATATTGGCCACCCTTTTTTATACCTATTCCTATATGGGTATAATCAGGGCTTAATATATTCTCCCTATGGCCAGGTGAATTCATCAATGCATTATGAGCACTTTCAACTGTCTGATTACCTGCAATGTTTTCTCCAGCCTTAACATAATGAACCCCAAAGGATTTCATCATGTCAAATGGACTGCCATACTTAGGAGAATTATGGCTAAAGTAATTATTATCTATCATATC
>JARDZI010000075.1 GCA_029240935.1 Clostridiales bacterium | reverse complement strand
AACCATTTTTCTGGCTATGTTTGTTGCCCTTTCAATGTCATTGCTTGCACCTGTACTAATATCATTTAATACAAGCTTTTCTGATACTCTTCCACCAAGTAGGATTACTATTTGATCCTCAAGCTCAGTTTTTGAAGCATAATATTTATCCTCTTGAGGCAGTGACAGAGTGTATCCCCCTGCTCTTCCTCTTGGTATAATACTTACCTGATGAACAGGATCAGCATTAGGTAACAACCTAGTAATTACAGCATGACCTGCTTCATGGAATGCAGTAAGCTTTCTTTCCTTCTCGCTTATAATTCTGCTCTTCTTTTCAGGCCCTGCCATAACTCTTGTTGCAGACTCTTCTATTTCATCTCTGCCAATATATTTTTTCCCTCGTCTAACAGTTAAAATAGCTGATTCATTCATAAGATTTTCAAGATCCGCACCTGTAAATCCTGGAGTTCTCCTTGCAACAACTGAAAGATCAACAGTAGAATCAAGAGGTTTGTTTTTCGAATGAACCTTTAATATTTCTTCCCTACCCTTAACATCAGGAACATTTACAAGTATTTGTCTGTCAAACCTACCTGGTCTTAAAAGCGCACTGTCTAATATATCTGGGCGGTTTGTTGCTGCTATCATTATAATTCCTTCATTTGTTCCAAACCCGTCCATTTCAACAAGTAATTGGTTAAGTGTCTGTTCTCTTTCATCATGTCCACCACCAAGTCCTGCACCTCTTTGTCTACCTACAGCATCTATTTCATCAACAAATACTATGCATGGAGCATTTTTCTTTGCTGTTTCAAATAAATCTCTTACTCTTGATGCACCTACTCCAACAAACATTTCAACAAAGTCAGAACCACTTATACTGAAAAATGGTACTCCTGCTTCTCCAGCAACAGCTCTTGCAAGAAGAGTTTTTCCAGTACCAGGAGGTCCAATTAAAAGTAGTCCCTTTGGAATTCTTGCACCTATTTCAATATATCTTCTAGGCTGTTTTAGAAAATCAACAACCTCTTTAAGCTCCTCTTTTTCTTCATCTGCTCCTGCAACATCATCAAAGGTAGTCTTGTTCTTATCTGTAACCGCAAGCTTTGCACGGCTCTTTCCGAAGTTCATAACTCCTTTTCCGCCGCCTCCGCCCTGGGATTGTTGTATGAATATAAACCATACAACTCCAAGCATAACAAGCATCAGTATATTAGGCACAGCAGATACCCATACTGGGAATCTTGTTGGTGGAATAAACTCTACTGCAATCCTGTTTGAAATGGATTGTTTATTATTAAAATCACTTATATAGGTTTGAAAGGTTTGAATACTTCCTATATTTGCAGTAAAAGTGGTACCATCTTTATATTCTCCAGTTACATCTGAGGTCTCAATGTCTACTGATATATTTTTTAGATTGTTTTTTTCAATCTCTGTAATCATTTCAGTATATGAAATTTTAGTTTTTTTAGTGTTTCCCGTTTCGAAGAATGTTAATGCTGCCAAAAACGCAAGCATTATTAGCAACCATACACTAGCACTTTTCAAGAATGACTTTTTCATCTTAGCCCCCCTCATTACATTTTTATGTCATTTTCTATTGATTTTATCATACTTCTAAAATATAAACAATTAACTACTTATTTCCTTTTTGTAAACATCTTCTTTTAGTACTCCAATATATGGAAGATACCTATACATTTCTGCATAATCAAGTCCATAGCCTACAACAAATTCATCTGGTATTGAGCACCCTATATAATCAGCAGTAAGTTTTACTTTTCTTCTTTCTGGCTTATCCAGCAAGGAACAAATTTTTAGGGTTCTTGGACTCCTAGCCTTTAAATATTCATATAGATACTTTAAGGTTGTACCTGTATCTATTATATCCTCTATGATTATTACATCCCTGCCTTCAATATCTGCCTCCAAATCCTTGAGTATTCTCACAACTCCCGAGGTTTCACTGGCTGCTCCATAGCTTGAAACAGCCATAAAATCAACCTTTACATCTACAGACATTTTCCTCATAAGATCAGTTATAAAAAAAACAGAACCCTTTAAAACACCAATAAATAAAATATCCCCATTTGGGTAATCCTTAGATATTTTATTTGCAACCTCTTGTACCTTTAAAGCAATCTCATCTTCTGTTAACAAAATTTCTTTTAAATCCTTATTCATCCTCAGCACCTCTTTTAATTTCAATCTCCATTACATGTTTAGTATTTTCATCAACTTTATATTTTCTAGAATCCCTCAGGCCAAATATCCAAACTACCTCACTTTCCTGGGTTATAAGGAGAGTTTTCCCCCTTACCTCCCTTGGGATTTTTTTATCAATAAAAATGTCCTTTATCTTTTTTCTGCCCTTCATACCCTTAGGATAAATGTAGTCCCCATCACGCTTATTCCTAGCTGTCATTTTATTTTTTATTTTATCATAATCAAAATATTTAATAAACTCACTATCTATAAAATATAAATCATTTTTTTTGATTATTTTTACATTTACGCCACAATTACACTCTTTAATATAAGTATTGCCTGGAACTTTCAGACAGTACTCAAAGTCTTCCGTTTCCTCTTTTTTACTTATTTTAAACACATCATACTGAATTATGCATTCAATTCCCTCTGGAAGACCTAAGGTTTTTCCTGTATGCTTTTTTTCAATAAAATCAACACATTCTGTTATGTGCTTACTCTGAATACCATCCAAATCCCCCTTTATTCCTTCAATCAGCACCCTAACCATTCGCCTTTTTATGCTTATATGTAAAAGATTAAAGGAGTTAATATCCACTCCATCTCCTGTTTTAATTCTGTTCAACTCAATAAATGTTCTAGAATTTAAGTAATCATCCTCATCCCTGATTATATCAGAAACCTTATAGAGATTCTCAACTAGGTTTGGATTAAAATACTTCTTTATGTATGGAATGAGTTCTAATCTCACTCTATTTCTTGTATATATCGTTTCTTTATTTGAGCTGTCTATTACAGGGTTTAGATTATTAACACTGCAGTATTCCTCTATCTCCTCCCGGCTACAAGCTATTATTGGTCTTATGAATTTACCTGCCCTAACCGGTCTTATTCCACTAATACCACTTAAACCAGAGCCTCTTATTAAGTGCATAAGAATTGTTTCAGCCTGATCGTTCATGTTATGTGCAAGAGCAATCTTTTTTGATCCAGTCTTTCTTGCTATCTCCTCAAACAAATTATACCTTAAAAACCTTCCAGCTTCCTCAGTTGATATTTTATTTTCACTAGCATAGCTTTCCACTGGAATTTGTTTTGAAAAAAATGGTATATCTAAAGTTTTTGCTAAATTTTCAGAATACTTTTCATCCCTTAGAGCTTCTTCTGCCCTTATCATATGATTTAAATGAACTGCATATATTCTTATATCATATAGCTCTTTAATAGTACTTAAAGCATGTATAAGGCATGTAGAATCAGGGCCTCCAGATAGTCCAACAACTATTCCATCTCCCTTTTCTATCATGCCATATTTTTCGATAGTGCTAATAATCTTATCTCTCATCCCTACCACTCTTCTTCATAATGTATTTATTATGCTACTTGTAGTCTCTTTAAAACATATATACATTTTATTCATGAATAGAATTATAACAAATAATATATTAAAATAAAAGGATATTATTGCTTATAAGCTAAAGTTTTATGTAATTATCAATGTTACAAAATATAAGAACTAAAATACAGATACAAAATATTACTTTCCTGTATTTTAGTTCTTAATATAGTATTTAACATATGCTGATGCTTCCATCAGTCACTAGGTTTTTAACTACATTAATTTCCAAATTTTAAGGACTAAAACAGTCATATCATCCTTTATCCTTCCGCCATATTTATCCTTTGCACTCATCAGCACGTGGTCTGCTATTTCCTTTGGATTAACACTGTCATATTCCTTTAAGAGTTTTACAACCCACCTTTCCTTTGTTTCCCTGTCAGCATCAGTTATTCCATCAGTAACCATTACAACCATATCCCCATTTTTGAATTCTATGATTTCACTCTCAATTTCTATATCCTCTAAAATTCCAGCAGGAAGGGTTGTGCTGTTAAGAACACTAACATCCATTCCTGATTTTATAAAAGTAGGAGCAGAACCAATTTTTATAAACTCCCCTATACCATCATACATATCTATAATTCCTAAATCTATTGTTGCATAGCTCTCATTGTTGGCTCTAAATACAAGTACAGAGTTTGTAGCCTTTATTGCAGCATTTCTTTCGTACCCTGCTTCAATAAACTTTTCAAGAAGTGATATGGTAATACTGCTTTCATTGTTAGCCCTTGGGCCGCTTCCCATACCGTCACTAAGTGCAACCATATACCTTCCTTCTCCTACTTCACCAAAGGAGTAATTATCTCCTGATATTTCCTCCTTGGAGCATCTTGCAATGGCTGTAGTTACATTGTAATTCTCTGCTTCCACTAATCTAAATTGGCACATAGAGCAATCCTTATTAATTTTACATTTGGTGTTCTCTCTAACCATTCTAACACCCAATGTTTTTGATATACTGCTAACAAAATCCTTATTACAATTTTGTTGCCCTGCACAGGGTTTTCTATATAGTGTTACCTCATACCTGTTTCTATTGTTTTTTACAGCAAGTATATCATCAAAATCAAGACCTTTTTTATCAAGAGATATTGCAATTTCCTCTTCTATATCATTTTTAAATTCCATTGAGGTAGAGGCTTCCTCTATCATTGTTCTTACAAGTCCTGACATATCCTTTATCTGTTCTGATAAAACAAGTCTTGATTTTACTAGCTTTCTTTTCCATTTATTATCCAACCTGAATATCTCAAATATTGAGTTTGCTTGTTTTGACAATTCATTTGGTCTTATACACTTCCTATTAAGACTATCAGGCACCATAGCTGCTGTAATACTGCCATTTTTCTCAATAATTCTTAAGACCTCCAGGAATGAATCATATGTATAGTACATATCTCTTCTCCAGCATAGGTTCTTGCTATCACAATTAAAGCATACTCTGTCTGCTAGCTTTTCAACTAGTCCATCTATTTCAACCTTATTTGAGAGTTCACTTTCAATACTTTCCTCTAAAATATTAGAAAGACCTGATAGAGTACTTGATATTTTAAACAATTTCAAAGTCATTATATCCTTTACTCTCTCAATATATGATTTCTGAAGCTGTACAGTTCTCTTCTCATCATTTATTAAAGCAGAAAGCTTTTCGTAGTTTTTACTTGGGATTATCATAAATAATACTCCAGCTACTAGGGAATTATAAAATATTAAGTTCACACCTATATTTACATTTATAAGGCCTGCAGTATAAAAAGCCATAAGCGCACAAGCAACTAAAAATGCTATTCCTGTAGTCAGCTTGCCAAGCTCTCTAAATACTCCGCTTATTAGGCCGCTGAATGCATATATTCCAAGATATATGGGCATTGTGCTATCTGAAATAGTTGATATAAGCCCCAGAGAAACACCTGTTGCTGCCCCCATAGCTCCCCCCTCTGAATAACCCATTACAAGAACAATTAGAAAACCTAAAATATTTTTAAGTGAAAAAGACATATACTTTATGTCATACATTCCAGACACAATAATTCCTAGCATAATTCCAATATAAATCATTTCTTCCCTGGAAAGTATTTTTCTTTTATTATGATCAAAGTATAATGGGATTCCATAGCTGAATATGTATGCGGAAGCAGCCATTATTATGGATTCTCCTAATGCAAGAATAGAATCGAATATGGAAAATCCTATAGCTATAAATAATCCTCGAAACACAATTATTACAACTAAATTTATAAAAAAACCAGCTATATACATTTTTACAATTCTATTTTTATCATTATTATTAAATATTAATGCAAGCATTACAAGTGTAATAAGCACTACCATTCTTGAAATGGATTTATAGCCTTCAAAGGTGGTCAGATATCCTAAAATTCCAATAAAACCTGTAGCTACTGCTAATTTCCTGTCGAGTATTCCATATACCGCAAGAAAGAAAGCAATACCAAAGGGCATAAATGTATCCAGAATAAAAACTCTGGATGTAAAAAACGCCGATAGAAAAAAAAGGATACTCCCAATCGACAGATATTTAATTTTCTTTTTCTCCTCAATTTTTTTATCATTCAAGCTTCTTCTGTAGGGCACTATTTCATTCTTATATATCATAAAAAACACCTCACGATAATTTGTGAGGTAATTATATCAATTATATGCAGAAATATTTGTCACTATGAATAGACTGATCATAAAAATTTTGTGACATTTAAAATTCTTTTATTATGTAAATTAGTATGCTTCGACTTAAACCATTCTTTTACCATTAGGCCAAGTAAAATATTATATCGAAAAAGGCAATAAAAAAAAGCAACTGGATAGTTGCTTTTTTGGTGGCGGCGAAGGGATTTGAACCCCTGACACTTCGGGTATGAACCGAATGCTCTAGCCAGCTGAGCTACGCCGCCTTATTTGGTTGCGGGGGCAGGACTTGAACCTACAACCTTCGGGTTATGAGCCCGACGAGCTACCAATTGCTCCACCCCGCGAAAAGTGGTGCCGAAGACCGGGGTCGAACCGGTACGATCTTTAACAATCGCAGGATTTTAAGTCCTGTGCGTCTGCCAGTTCCGCCACTTCGGCATGTTGTCTCGCGACATAATTAATTATATATGCTTTTTCATATTACGTCAACAATTTTTTAATCTTTTTTACTGGAAGTTTATCTCTAAACATCTTGATTTCAGCTGACAAATATGAATTATATCACCTATTTTCTTCTTAAGCAAGTGGTTTTATTGCTGTAAATTCTACCACTACTTTTCCACCACATATCCCAGGCCCTCCCCGTAGGGGCGAACAGTGTTCGCCCGAGGTCACTTTTATTTTAGGTTGTGCCTATATCATTGTGCGTAAAACGGGCGAACACTGTTCGCCCCTACAACACCCTGACAAGAGAAAGTATAGTAACAATTCAAAAAAATACGATACATCTTTTTTATTTCATGTCCTATCCATAAAAATAAGGCATTTTGCCACTTGGCAAAACACCTGTATATCACTACCTTCTTGAATATCCACCACTACGTTTAGATTCTTGACTCTTTTTAACTTCCTGTATTCTTTCTTCACTATCCTTTAAAAACTTTGTTATTCTGTCTTCAAAGTTAGATGCAGAACTCTTTCTTTTTTCATATTCCCAATCAATTTCAGCTGGCTTAACGGTTTTTTTCACCACGTTTGCTTGTCTAATTGAAAGGCTTATTTTCCCATCATCATCAATTGCAATAACCTTTACTTTTACCTTATCCTGCTCCTTTAAATGTTTTCTAATGTCCTTAACATAAGCATCAGAAATTTCAGAAATATGAACAAGTCCCGTTTTTCCTGAAATGTCTATAAATGCACCAAAGTTTGTAATATTAATTACGGTACCCTCTAAAATGTTTCCTACCTGCAGGGTCATATTGAAAAAATTCCTCCTTAATTGTTTTTAGTAAATATATTATATTTTAGTGATTATTATTATATATGAATTTATATTTATAGTCAATTTTTTGTTAACTACAGATAATAGCTCCTCCCTACTTCTTAATCTTAAAAATTATTTCACCTGTCTTAGCAAGTCCCAACTTCTCTCTTGCAAGCTTTTCAAGGTAACTCTCCTTTTCTGACTGATTAAGCTGTTCATTAAGTTGGCTGCTTTGCACCTGAAGCTTTGATAGCTGATCTGTATAATTTTTATACTCTTTATTCAGCCCATTTATAGTGAGCTGCTGTTTTATAAATATAACACCAAAAAATATAACTACTACACCCCAAAAGATTTTTCCCTTTTTCTTCATAATCATTCTCCTTAGTGCTTCTAATTTATTAAATCAGCCATATCTATTATATATTCACTATTTATTTGATTTTTCCTTCTTATTTTTTTGTTTCTCTGAAATTTTTTTAAAAAATATTTTTAAATTACTATATTCTTGAGTCACCATATTTTTGCTTTTATAAAACAATAACCTGAAAAAATACCTTATTAGCTTTATCGGATATGTAATAAATATAATTAGTATCCTAAAAAATTTCATTGAACAATATACAATCCACCTTAATGCACTTAAAAAGGGCTTGCTAATTATACCAAAATAAATATATATTCCAAGTCCTAATCCTATGAAAGTGCTATATCTAAGATATGCGTTGTTTGTGTACAAGAAAAACATAAAGGTTACTATACCTGTAAAAATCCAAAAAAGCAGGTCTGAAATTATTGTAATAAGCTTTCCAGGTGTATCAAACCCCCTGATTATTCTATATATATCAAACAATATTCCAATAAAAAGTCCTCCAGCTATAGAAGTTAAGAAATAATACAGCTGTTCATTCACTGGTAAAACCATTAATTATCCTCCAAACAATACTAAGAAATAGGCCCTTTCACCATTATTTAAATAGTTTTTTTAGTATGCTTCCCTTATTTTCCTTATCCTTTGAAAGATAATGCATGGAATAAACCATTCCTTCTATTAACATATCCCCAGTATCCACATTAAGCTTACTCACCTTCATATTTTTACCCTTTATATTTATTGCACCCATAACTGTATGCAATATTACATCATCCTCATTAAAGTTATCAACCTTTGTAACCCCTGTAATCTCTATTCTTTCTCTGTTATCTATATGAACAATGTGGTTATGCTGATTTTTTACTTGCTTTACACTTTCCATACTATCCCTCCAATCCTATAAAATAATATGCATACAATATTTTATTTATTACTAGTATTTATTAACAGTAAATCACACAATTATCACATGTTATCCACATAGTTATCCACATATTGTGCATAAAAAAAGATCAGACACAATATATATGCAATCCAATCTTTTTATAAATTTGTTATTCAATTTCCTGACCACTAATGATTCTATACAGATCCTTAGCTCCATCCTTGGTAACATGTTCTGAAATATCAAGTATTTCTGCTTTAATGCTACCTGTTGCATATTGTATTTCTATAACATCACTAACCTTTACTACAGTTCCAGGCTTTCCTGATTTTCCATTAATTAAAACTCTCCCAGTTTCGCAAACTTCCTTTGCAACAGTTCTTCTTTTAATAATCCTTGATACCTTTAAAAATTTATCTAATCTCATAAACTCACTTCCTTAACAAGATTTCTGTGAAAGCCTTACTCACTGCAGGTCTTTGTTATCCAGAGTATAACAATTTAAAAAGAAATCAGGTCCAAGACCTGATTTCTTTTATTTGTTAACCTTTTCCTTTAACTCTTTTCCTGCTTTAAAAGCTGGAACCTTTGAAGCTGGTATAGTTATTTCTTCTAATGTCTTAGGATTTCTACCTTTTCTTTCTGCACGAGCTTTAACTTCGAAAGTACCAAATCCAACAAGTTGAACCTTATCTCCGCTAGCCAAAGTCTCATCTACACTTTCAATAAATGATTTGAGAGCTTTTTCAGCATCCTTTTTAGTTAAACCACTTTTCTCAGCCATTGATGTTATAAGATCTGCCTTATTCATAGTTTTCCCTCCCTTTGTTATCAAATAGTAGATTACAGTAGTTTATTCTTCATAATTTTAAAAAATCCTTCTTTTTGCTAGAATTTTTTTAAAAAAATATATAAACTACTTATATTTAGCATTATTCCACAGCATATCCATTTCTGTCAATGTCATTTTGCTAAGATTTTTACCAATTTTTGCACTTTCCTCCTCCATATACTCAAATCTGCTAATAAATTTATTAATTGTACTTGATAGCGCAAACTCAGGGTCAATCTTCATAAACTTACATACATTTACAATAGAAAAAAGTAAATCTCCCATTTCTTCTATTATTTTATCATACTCTTGGGATTTATATACATCTAGAAATTCATTTAATTCTTCATGTACTTTGGCAATTGGACCTTCTACATCTTCCCAATCAAATCCTACCTTTGCAGCCTTCTCTTGAAGCTTATAGCTCCTCATGAGTGCTGGTAGTGATCTTGGGATTGATTTCAAGTCTTCAGTATAGGATAAGATGCTTTTTTCCTTTTTCTTATTTCTGTCCCAGGTAGTTATAACCTCTTCACTTGTTTCACATTTATCCTCGCCAAAAACATGTGAATGTCTGGTTATCATTTTATTAGTCACCCCATGAATTACATCCCCAATATCAAATTCTCCAAATTCCTTCCCAATTTGGCTGTGGAATACTACCTGAAAGAGTACATCCCCTAGTTCCTCAGATAAACCTTCCATGTCATCCTTGTCAATAGCATCAATAACCTCATAGCTCTCTTCAATTAGATATTTTTTCAGGGTCTCATGATTTTGTTCCTTATCCCATGGACAGCCATCTTGGCTTCTTAATTTATCCATAACATTTAAAAGATCCTTAAAGTTATACTTTGTTTTGTTTTTTACTGGAGGAATATAAAGACTAGTTAAGTAATCCACCCAATCAACTCTATCAATCTCATATAAGGGCATAGCTTGAATCCTTTCAAGTCCCGGGACTCCAGCAGCTCTAATTAAGTATACCTCCTGTTCATCATCATAATGCTC
Source organism: Clostridiales bacterium (assembly GCA_029240935.1). GTDB lineage: Bacteria > Bacillota > Clostridia > Clostridiales > Caloramatoraceae > JARDZI01. The sequence goes on along the minus strand of JARDZI010000075.1, from coordinate 2,302 downwards.
CATAAGTTTTATCTTTATATTCGAAACAACAAATTTACTATAAGCTTGAGTTACAATATTACCCACATCTAAATCAGGTGTTTGTAAATCAAGCTGAAGTCCATCAATTATTTTAAGACCTTCTACTGGATCAATCTTTAATGCGTTTATTACTGCATCAATAAAGCTTATGGCTGATACTATTTCAATTTCCACTCCCTTTTTCTTTGCTTGTTCAATTATTATTTGAACCGATTTTTCAGCTACTAGTGGATGCCCTGGTACAGCATAAACTACATCCTCATGGTTCATTACCTCAGCTGCAATTCTATTGTATACCTCTTCAAATTCTTCCCCTTTTTCATAAAAACAATCAAAGGTATTAAAATTAATTCCTAAACTTCTTATATACTCCACATTTGGGTGTTTTTCAGTTCTTAAATATAGAGTATTAGCAGATTTCATAATATTTAAACTCTTCAAAGTCAAATCATCCTCTGAACCTGGACCAAGGCCTATAATTCTTATCATTTGCATCACCTCTCTGTTATCTTTTCTTTAGTATTTCTCTAATGTCCTTTATACTCATGGTTTTTGTAATTAAAAGCATTATAAAATATAAAATTGCTCCCAAGAAGATTGAAGCTGTTACAGCTAAGCTATTTTTACTAGTTAAATTATACATATTTACATAAATAATCACAACTGAAAATATCATAACAATGGTGCATATTATTGGTGAAATAACAACTTCCTTGATATTAATTTTAACTCTAAGATATCTTATAACCATTGTAACATCTAACAATGCTACAATCCCATAAGCAAATAATGTACCATATGCGGCTGCAGAAATATTAAGGCTTGGTATTGGAATAAATACAATGCTTATCAGAATTTTTATTATACAACCAACAATCATAGCAATTACAGGCAAAATTGTTTTTCCTATACCATTTAATATTCCCGTTGCAGTCTGTGCAATTATTATAAATATTGCAGCTATTGATAGTATTTGCATAAGCTGCCAGCCATCATTCCTTCCCTGAAATACAAAGGTCAATATAGGCTTAGCTAAAGCATACAATCCTGCACAGCAGGGAAGAGCGAGTATTATTGCCAGCTTAAATGCAGCCAGCACATTTCTTTTAAGCTTTTTTATATTATTCAATGCAAAGGACTCGGATATTGCAGGTACTATGCATTGTGCAAGAGCAACTGATAAGGTTAGTGGAACATTTATTAATACGAATGCCTTACCTGTAAGTTGACCATAAAGAATAGTAGCCATTTGATAATTATACCCAGCTGATCTAAGTAATCCTGGTACCATCATAGAGTCTATTAAAGCCATAACTGATCCAATTGCATGCCCTATGGATATGGGTACTGCAATTTTAATAATTTGTTTGAAAATACTATATGGTGATGCACATTCTTGATTTTGAGAATATGAAAGCTTATTTTTCGAAAAAAAGTAAATTAGAAATAGCAAGCCAACAATTGCTCCAGCAACTGCACCAAAGGATGCGCCTCCTGCAGCAACCTGTATGCCCTGGGAAAGCAGAAGGGATGCAAGGCCTACTCCAACTACTACCCTTGTTATCTGCTCTATAACCTGTGATACCGCCGGAGGAGTCATATATTGAAAACCCTGAAAATACCCTCTATAAGCAGATAATATGGATGTAAACAAAGGTGCAAGTGCAATACCAAGCAATGAATAGTAAACATCCCTATTCCATTGGAACATTTTTATTATTTCACTAGAAAAAATGATTATAAAGAGGGTTGATATCCCGCCAAATACAACCAAAGTAACTAAAGCTACTCTAAACACCCTAAAAGCTTCTCTTGATTTATTCACTGCCATCCGCTCTGAAATCATCTTTGATATGGCTGTAGGTATTCCTGATGCCAAGGCTAATAAAAACGTGTATAGAGGGTATGTAAGCTGATATAGCCCTATCCCCTCCTCTCCTATCATATATATAAGTGGAATCCTGAAAAAGAAACCCAGAAACTTAGCAATTATTCCTGAAATAGCAAGTATTAATGTCCCCTTTATCAGGCTCTTTTTTTGCATCATAATGCCTCCTAACATCTCTTACATATTAAAGATATTATGATTTTTAGCATTATATGCAAAACTTGCTATGAAAGTCTATGCTGCAACTCCTCATGTTACCACAACACAGGATAAGAAAAAGCAGCCTTTGGCTGCTTTCAGATTGTTGATAAACCCCATGATTTTTTTGATAAAAATCATGGGGTTTAATATTGGGTTTAAAAACAATGCGCTAGCATTAAGCTATGAGTATGC
>JARDZI010000074.1 GCA_029240935.1 Clostridiales bacterium | reverse complement strand
CATTAGCATTAATAGAGGCTAATAATATAAAGGGTGACTATTCGTAGAAATTAAAAAGTGGATTGGTTTTTTCAATTGAATTATATACGTCAGTAAATTTATTAGTATAAAAATCAAATGAACTAGCAGATGATATGATTATTAAACCACAAATAAGGGAGTGAATATTTTTAGATGGTAAAATAGAAAGCTTGGAATAATAAAGCTTATAATATTCCTCAAGCTTTTTGTCATACTCATTAAAATTGCTAAAGTATAGTGAGGATATTATCAATTTGTATTCAAGATTATTAGTAAATTGTATTTTGCTTATAACATTTTTATACTTTTGGAAATCAAAGGGATGCTTACAGGAAGAAATATTAAATGCAGCCATCTTTAAACTAATTTCACTGCATTGGCTCTTATATGTATCCTTTAACATAGAAAAAACATTTAAAAAAGAATTAATAGATCCTTGTATATTATCATTCATTGCCCTAACCTCACTTATAAATTTCTTTGTCTATATTATACTCATTAATTAGGATTAAATGAAGGGGAATCACAAAATAAAGAAAATTGCAATTTCCCATATACAAACTTGCATATTTTAGATATAATAATTTCTATACGTAATTTACAAGAACATAGGAGGTAATGAATATGCAAAAGGAATTCTCTATTAGTAATGATAAGGTTATGATTAATTTTACAGCTAAATATTGTGATACACCTGAAATGATATTTGCAAGTAGTGGTTTTGAAAAACTGCTTTCTACCTATTTAGTATCAGTAAAGAGAAAGGGTTCAAATGTATACCAATATATTTCATCATCCCTTGATTCAACTGATGATGAAGAAATATCAGATTCTATTATTTCACTATTTAGATTGCTTGTAACTCTTAATGCAAAGGAAGTCATAAAATTAAATCCTCCTTCTGCATCACTTTTGATTAACAATGAGCAGTTTATTCATTTTATTGAGGATATCTATAATTTTTGGAGAAGACTTGAAAGATATACTCTACTTCAGAACGTAAAGTTAAATGAAGGATTAGAAAAAGCAAGTTTCATAGATGCAAATACTAATTTTTCAAATTTAATATTAAGTATCTATAGAAAAATTTCACAGAATGTAATTGGAAGTGAACCAAGTGTGTTTAGACAGCTCCCAGCAGGTGGAAATGCTGGGATAATAGTAAATCAAATTGACTGGAATTGTCCTGATGAATATTCTGCTATTAAGGATATTCCTTTTATAGAAAAAATTGTACTTGATCTTCCGTTTATTACTTATCCTAAGAAAAATACCAGGGATGGTGTATTTAAAGAAGTATACACTAATCCAATTGAGGATAGTAAAATTAATCCAGACCATTGGTTTTGTTATCCTGCAAAGGTAGGAAGTCTTTTAGCCTATGTTTATTTTCATAGAGATTTTATGTCACATGGGATAGCTATGTGCAATCTGTTTGAAATGGCTAAGAAGGAAGAATATCTTGGTAATAAGCCTGACTTAGTTTATGTATTTGGCTGTAAGGACAATGAAGAAGAGACCAGAACAATTTTTTATGATGATACTAAGAATGATATAATGCTAGGTTATGTTAGTCATAGTGAAGCTATTGATTATTTTGGATATATGAAAAAAATGACACTTACTCTTCACAATCTTATTATGATAAAAAGAGGAAACCTACCTGTACATGGCGCAATGGTTAATATTAAGTTAAAGGGCGGGAAAAGTGCTAATATTATAATCGTAGGTGATAGTGGTGCTGGAAAATCTGAGACTCTTGAAGCATTTAGAAGCCTTGGAGAAAAATATATAAGTGATATGACAATTGTTTTTGATGATATGGGTGTCATAGCTCTTGATGGAGATAGGGTACCTAAAGCATATGGTACTGAAATAGGCGCATTTGTTAGATTGGATGATTTAGATCCAGGGTATGCGTTTAAAGAGCTTGATAGAAGCATATTTATGAACCCTGATAAGGTAAATGCAAGACTTATAATTCCTGTTGCAACCTATAAGGACATACTAAAGGGATATCCTGTTGATATGTTCTTTTATGCTAATAATTATGAAGATACAAGGGATGGAAGAGAAACTCTTGGATATTTCCAAAATGCTGAGGAAGCTATTGAGGTTTTCAGAAATGGGGCAAGAATGGCAAAGGGTACTACAACAGAAAAAGGCTTAGTAAAGTCCTATTTCGCAAATCCCTTTGGACCTATGCAAAAACAAAAGGAAACAGACCTGCTGTTACAGAAATATTTTGAAACATTCTACAAAAAAGGAGTTAGGGTTGGTCAGATAAGAACCTGCCTTGGTATAGAAGGTATGGAAAATGAAGGGCCAAGAGCTGCTGCAATAAAATTGTTTGATGCTATAAATGAGCTGTAGAACTTACAAATAGTCAGTAAAGGAGTAAGCAACATAGGATATGAGATTTCATATCTTATGGGCTTACTCCTTTTTATAGTTCATATTTTCCTGTTTGATTAGAAAGACAATGGGCTCTGGGGACCATTGAATGTGATTACATACTAGGATATAATTTTAATAAGTCAAGCAAGTATATTTATATCTATATAAAAATATAGTTCATTTTTTCCGAATCGATTGGAAAGTAAAAAACGTCTTTTTAATAATATTTATATTATTTTCAAATATAATTCAATATAAGCACTTATGATAATTAGAAAAAAATGAAATACGGAGAATGATTATATGGAATTAAATAAAAGGTGTATGGAAATACTACGTTATTTAATTGAAAAGGATGATTTTGTAAAAACTGAAGAGTTGGTAGAAATCTATAAATTAACAGATAGGGCTATAAGATATAATACTGACAAAATTGAAGCCTTTCTTGTTAAAAATGGATTTAAATATTTTGAACGCCAATACAATAAGGGAATCATGCTTATAAAAGATGAAAAGCTTGAGGAATTCCTGAAGGGTTTCATTAATGCAGATACAGATATATCACGCTACCAGTATGTCTATTCAAAGGATGAAAGAATGAAGTTTATTGCCACAAAGCTCCTTCAAGCTAGTCAACCTATTAATATTTCATATTTTCAAGGGAAGCTTTCATTATCTAAAAACACAATACTAAAGGAACTTGATTTGCTGGGCAAATGGTTGAATGATAGAGGGCTTGAGCTTATAAGAAAACCAAAGCTTGGTATTTTGATAAATGGAAAAGAGGCAGATAAAAGAAGGATAATAACTGAACTGGTATCTGAAACAATATCCTCAGAGGATATATTAAGCTATGCAAGTAAAAAGCTGGCTCTAACAAAAATAAATAACCTTCAATTTGACATACTCTTTTCAGATATAAATCTGGACTTTCTTGATAGCCTTATTAGAACCGCTGAAACTGAACTTGAAAGAAAGTTCAGTGATGAAGCATATGGTGGGCTTATAACTCATCTTGCAATAATGATTAAAAGAATACAGCTTAATAAAGAAATATATTTGCCAGATGTTGATATGGAAATTATAAGACAAGGAATTGAGTATAAAGTAGCGCAGGTAATTACTTCAAAAATTGAAGAAAACTTTAGTATTAAAATTCCTGAAACCGAAACCAGATATATTGCACTACATCTTTTAGGTGCAAAAGTGTTGAAGAATAATGAGCAATTTATAAATGGCAGAGCATCTCTGGATGGACTTTTTACAATTGCGACTCTCATGACAGAGGAGATTGAAAGAATATATGAGGTGGATTTTGGCTCGGCTAAGGATAATATAATTCAGGGTCTAGTAATACACTTGCGTCCTACAATATATAGAATCAGATATAACTTAAAACTATCAAATCCAATATATGATGAAATAAGGGCAAGCTACAATGAACTATTTTTAAATACAAAGATAGTTGCATTTCATCTTGAACATTATATTAAACATGAAATTGACGACCAAGAGGTTTCATATATAACCTTGCATTTTGGTGCAGCACTTGAAAATGCAAGGGCAGTAACTAGGGATAAACCAAAGATTGTAATAGTATGTGGTACAGGAATTGGAACAGCAAAAATGGTTGCATCAAAGATTGCTAGTGAATTTGATGTTCAAATAGTTGACACTATATCCTGTAGAGAGATTGGGATAATAACTGAGGAATATAATTATATTATAAGCACAGTTGAAATCCCAGATTATGATCCTAAAAAGTATATTAGAATAAACCCTCTCTTACTAGAAAAGGATTACATTAAGCTTGGACAGTATCTAAAGTTTAAATATGATAGAACAGCAAATCATTATAATAAATTAAAACTAGTAAACAGGCTTATAGATATTGCTGAAAAGTATGTAAAGATTCCTGATAGGAAGTTTCTGCAATATGAATTTTTATATGAATTGAATAAAACAAATGATTTTGAAACAGAAGGAAGGTATATATATATGCTTAATAGTTTGCTAACATGGGGTACCATAAAAGTTAATGCTGACTGTGATAACTGGATTGGAGCAATTAAACTTGGTACAGACTTACTTATAGAAAATGGATGTGTAGAGGATAGATATTATGATGCAATTATAAACAATTTTAAGGAATTTGGACCATATATGGTGGTTGCTCCTGGGATTGTATTATCACATGCAAGACCAGAAAATGGGGTTAATAAATTATCTATGAGCCTTATAACATTAAAGAATCCTATAGAATTTGGGAATAAGTCAAATGATCCTGTAAAACTGATAATCACACTGGCTGCATCGGATAATGAAACACACCTTAAAGCACTATCCCAGCTTATGGATTTATTTATGAACAGTGAGGATATGACACAAATATTTAAAGCTTCAAATAAAGAGGATGTAATTGATATCATTAACAAGTATTCAAAATAAGGAGGTGAGTATGTTGAAAATTTTAGTATGCTGTGGAAGTGGACTTGGAAGCAGCTTTATGATTGAAATGAATATTAAAAAGATTCTTAAGGAGCTAAATGTTAATGCGGAGGTTGATCATTCAGATCTTTCTTCTGCAAAGGGTTATAAAGCAGATGTTTTTGTTGGTACAAGAGATATTGCAAGCCAGTTGACTTCCTTGGGAGGACAAGTAATTTCCCTAAATAGCATGATAGATATGAAAGAATTAAAAGAAAAGGTTAGTGCTACTTTAAAACAAATGGGTCTAATTTAAATTTATTCATAAATTAAATTTTTAAGGGGGGTATTTTCATGTTAAGTTTAATTCTTGACATCCTAAGTGTTCCAGCAATATTGGTTGGTCTTGTAGCTTTTGTTGGATTAGTTGCTCAAAAGAAGTCAACATCTGAAGTTATCAAAGGCACCATTAAAACAATAATGGGATTTCTAGTACTAGGCGGAGGAGCTTCAATAGTAGTTGGATCACTTGGTCACTTTGGTACAATGTTCCAACAGGGATTTGGAGTTCAAGGTATAGTTCCAAACAATGAGGCAATTGTTGCATTATCACTTAAAACTTACGGTACTCAAACAGCACTTATTATGGTATTTGGTATGGTAGCAAATATATTAATTGCAAGATTTACGAAACTAAAATATATCTTCTTAACAGGACATCATACTTTATACATGGCATGTATGATTGCTGCAATACTTGTGGCAGGTGGAGTTGAGGGTGCACTACTTATTGTTATAGGTTCAATTCTATTAGGATTTACAATGGCCTTCTTCCCAGCAATAGCACAGCCAGTAATGAGAAAAATCACTGGTGAAGACAATGTGGCATTTGCTCACTTTAGCACACTTGGATATGTTTTATCAGCTGGAGTTGGCAAGCTTGTTGGGAAAAATTCAAAATCAACTGAAGAAATGGAATTTCCACAGGGATTAACCTTCCTTAGAGATACATCAGTTGCTATATCTCTTGTAATGGGCATACTTTACATCATAGTTGCTATAGCAGCAGGTAAGGAATTTGTAGAAACAAACTTAAGTGCAGGACAAAACTTTATTGTGTTCTCACTAATTCAAGCAATAACCTTTGCAGGTGGAGTTTATGTAATACTTGCAGGTGTTAGATTAATTCTTGGTGAAATAATTCCAGCATTTACTGGTATAGCAATGAAGATAGTTCCAAATGCTAAACCAGCACTTGATTGTCCAGTTGTATATCCATATGCTCCAAATGCAGTTATCATAGGTTTTTTATCAAGCTTTGTTGGTGGAATTGTTGGAATGGCAATACTCATAGCTTTTAAAGCTCCTGTTATACTTCCAGGTGTTGTTCCGCACTTCTTCTGTGGTGCAACTGCAGGTGTATTTGGTAATGCTACAGGTGGAAGAAGAGGTGCAGTACTAGGTGCATTTGCACAGGGATTACTTATAACCTTCCTACCAGTATTCCTTTTACCAGTACTTGGAGACCTTGGATTTGCCAATACTACCTTCAGCGATGCTGATTTTGGTGGAGTAGGTATAGTTCTTGGAAATATATTAAGATTATTTGGTAAGTAATAAAAGTTATAAAGGGTAGGTGTCCTACCCTTTATTATTTAAATAGAAATGAGGTGTTATTAGTGGAATATAATAGATTAAAGGAGTTAAAACAAATTGCAATTGATGCAAGAAGAGATTGTATTAAAACACAGAAGCTTACAGGTTCAGGGCATCTTGGAGGTGCATTTTCGGCCCTTGAAATGATGGTATATCTTTATTTTGAAAAAATGAAGGTTGATGTATCAGAGCCATTAATGACCGAAAGAGATATATTTATTTTAAGCAAAGGCCATGCTTCCGTGGGTTACTATAGTGTACTTGCCAGAAGAGGATTTTTCCCACTTGAAGAATTAAAGACCTATAGACAAATTAATTCAAGGCTTCAAGGTCATAGCCATATAGATTCAGCACCTGGAATTGAATGCTCAACAGGATCATTAGGGCAAGGTTTGTCATTTGGAATAGGATTAGCACTAGGGTTTAAGAAAAAGGGATTGAATAACCATGTATATGTAATGCTTGGAGATGGAGAGCTAGAAGAAGGACAAGTATGGGAAGCATTTCTGCTCCAGGAACATTTAAAACTAGATAATTTGATTATAATTATTGATAATAACAGGCTTCAGCTTGATGATATAACAGAAAACGTAATTGGACTGACAAATCTAAAGGATAAAATGTTATCCTTCAACTTTAATGTAATGGATATTAAGGGAAATGACTTTGAAGAAATAGAAAAAGCATTTTCTAATATAAAAAAAAGAGAAGCCAATCTAATTATTTGTAACACAATAAAGGGAAAGGGTATATCCTTTATGGAAAACAGTGTAATTTGGCATGGTAAAAAAGTTGATGATAATGAATATGAAACTTCACTTAAGGAATTGGATGATCAGGAGGTGGCTTTAAATGAGTAAGATAATGGCACCAAGAGACATGTTTGGTAAAGTATTACTGGAGCTTGGAGAAAAGAATAAAAATATATTTGTACTAAATGCAGATGTTTCAAAGGCAACAAAAACTGAAGATTTTGGACAGAAGTTCCCTGATAGATTTCTGAATGTTGGTATAAGTGAGCAAAACATGATTGGAATTGCAGCAGGAATGGCAAGAACAGGGTTTATACCAATTGCAAGCACATTTGCATGTTTTGCTCCTGGAAGATGCTATGACCAGATAAGACAATCAGTTTCCTATTCTAATTTAAATGTTAAAATTATCTCCACTCATCCTGGGCTTGCAGTAGGTGCAGATGGTGCAATACATCAAAGTCTTGATGATATTGGATTAATGAGAGCTCTTCCTAATTTCATTGTTTTAACTCCTTCTGATGAAATTGAGACAGAAAAAGCAATTATAAAAGCAATAGAACATGATGGACCTGTATATATAAGGGTTGGAAGAAAGGAATGCCCAATATACTTTGATGAAAAAATGGAGTTTGAAATTGGAAAGGGATATACTCTTAGAGAAGGTAATGATATTACCTTTATAGCACATGGAGCAATGGTTCCAGTTATTTATGAAGCAAGTATTGAATTAGAGAAACGTGGTATTAAAGCAAGGGTTATAAGTATGGCTTCAATTAAGCCAATTGATAGGTCGGCAATTATCAAGGCTTCACAAGAAACTGGCAAAATTATAACTGTTGAAGATCACTTCTTACATGGAGGACTTTACAGTGCAGTTTGTGAAGTTACATCAAGTAATTTACCATGCCTTGTAAAAGGAATTGCTGTGATGGATAGGTTTGGAGAATCTGGTGCACCTGATGATTTATATAAAAAATATGGTTTGACAAGTGAGAGGGTAATTGAAGAAGCAAAAAAGCTTATTTTGTAGGTGCATTAATATGAAACTCCCCACATTCAGCCTACCCGTAGGGGCGAACAGTGTTCGCCCGATTTGGGCATATTCAATTAAAGGCCGACCTGCATTGTTGGTGCGCCACGGACGAACACTGTTCGCCCCTACAGGTTTCATACTTTTTTGTACCGGTGCGCTAGCGCGGGTGTTAATGCAAAAATAATAAGCTATGTAATAGGAGTTAAAAAAATTGATTAAAATAATTGTAATAAATTAAAGGTTATGATAGTATTTTGTTGATTGACTAATACTATGATAAAAAGTTAGGGTGATTATATGAAATACAAAATGATAGCAATGGATATGGATGGAACACTATTAACAACTGATAAGCAGGTAAGTCAAAGAAGTAAAGAGGTATTGAAGAAAGCCACAGATGCAGGCATAAAGCTAGTTGTCTGCACTGGAAGAATATTTACCTCAGCATGGATATTTGCTGACCTGATTGGAACAGAGGCACCGATAATTGCATCAAATGGAGCATACATTAGGGAGAAGGACAGGGATGAAGTCGTTTATATGAAAGCACTTCTAAAGGAACAAATTAACAAGGTAGTAAAGATTGTTAAAAAGCATGGTTTCTATCCACATTTGTTTTCATCAGATACGATTTTTACTGAAAAAGTAATTTTCACTGCTAAATTATATGACAAGCAAAATCAGTCTCTTCCTAAGGATAAACAAGTAAAGATAGTTATTACCGATGATTTGGAAAAGGTTATCGAAGAAAATCATGAAATTATATTAAAGGTTGTTATAGTATCAGAAATGGATGAAATAGAAAGCTTGAGCAAACTAAGAAATGAAATATCAAAAGAACTAGATGTATCCATTATGGCTTCAGCTGCAAATAATATTGAGATAATGTCTAAGGGTATATCAAAGGGAAATGCTGTAAAAATACTAGGTGACATTTATGGAATATCCTCTGAGGAGACAATTTGTATTGGAGACAATGAGAATGATATAAGCATGATTGAATATGCTGGCTTAGGAGTTGCAATGGCAAATGCTTCCGATGTTTTAAAGACTGTTGCAAATTATGTAACTGATACTAATGACAATGATGGAGTTGCAAAGGCAATTGAGAAATTTGCCTTAAAAAACGAGGAATAGAATAAAAATTTGGAGATGAACCTATGAATTTGAATATAGTTTTATATCAACCAGAGATTCCTCAAAATACAGGAAATATAGGAAGAACCTGCGTATTGACGAATTCCAGACTTCACTTGATAAAGCCACTTGGATTTTCGGTGACTGACAAGTATTTAAAAAGATCTGGAATGGATTACTGGAAGCTTCTTGATGTGGTATACTATAATAGCTTCGAAGAATTTTATAAGGCAAATGGGAATCAGAGGATATACTTGTCCACCACAAAGGCTATAAAGTATTATACAGAGGTTAAGTATTCAAAGGGAGATTTTATTATGTTTGGAAGAGAATCATCAGGGGTGACAGATGAAATAAAAGAGCTTTTTAGAGAGACTATGATTAAAATTCCAATGCTTGAGACTTCTGAAAGATCCTTAAACCTTTCAAATTCAGCGGCTATAATCGCCTATGAAGCATTGAGACAGACAGGTTTCGACAATATGAAGTAGTAATTTTCTATTTATGAATAAATAATTAACAGGCTTGTATTTATTTTAACAATACCTAGTATTCAAAAGAACGATTTGATGAAATAGATTTAGTATACTATAATATATATTGGGTAGGAATTGGACATAAAATAAAAATATATGGCATACTAATATAGTTATAGTGATTTTTATCTGGATGAAGCAATTAGGAGAGACCTATTAAGGCGCCGAAGGGGTAAGTTGAGTTTGCCAGATTCAATGATACTCTCAGGCAAAAGTACTAATTGGGGACAGACCTCTGACAGAATACAGAGAGAATGTAATGATATTGCATTCTCTTTTTTGTGTGTAAAAATATGTAAATTTTACATATTTTAATATTTGAGGTCATAAAAATATGAATTAGCATTATATAAATGAGGTGTATAGGTTGAGTAAAAAGGCAATAATAATTACAAATAATGCCCTTTCATATGAGTCCTTTAAGGAAAAGTATAAAGTGATTTTTATTGAGGGTACATTAATGGATGTATTTATTACAACAAGAGATTATATACACATGGGGTATACATTATTAACTCATCCACTTTCGGGTAGTGTAAAACCAAACGAAACCCCATATAAAACCATTGCAATTTCTCATGAAAAGCTAAATGAATTGGATTTTAACTCATTAATGCTTATAGAAAACAGTATGGAAACAGCAGCAAAGCTGCTAGTAAATAAGCAAAAGAAGCAATGGCCGGAAAGTGTACTAGATGACTTTAGGTTAATAGATTTTGATTTAATAAAGAATGCACTAGCATAACTAAAGCTTTTAATATTAATTGCAACATTTGTCGTAATTGATATTTAACAATTATAAAAAAATTACAAAAGGGGTGAAGTATATGTCGCAAATTTATGACATTATTGTAATTGGCGGTGGACCTGCTGGTCTTTCAGCAGGACTATATGGTTCTAGATCAAAGCTTAATGTATTGATAATTGAAAAAGAAAAGTTTGGGGGACAAGTAACAACAACTGATGAGCTTGAAAATTATCCAGGATCAATTGAAAATTGCACAGGAGCAACCCTAGCTGCAAGAATGAAGCAACAGGCAGATGAGTTTGGAACAAATTTTATAAAGGACATAGTTGTTGACCTTGATTTTTCAAAGGATATTAAAATCGTTAAGGGTAAAAATGATGAGTATCAAGGAAAAGCAGTTATAATCGCAACTGGAGCAAAACCAAGATTAGGCAAGTTTAAAAACGAAAATGAATTAAGAGGTAAGGGAGTTTCCTATTGTGCAACCTGTGATGCAGACTTTTTCGAAGGCCTTGATGTAGCAGTTGTAGGAGGAGGAGATTCAGCAATAACAGAGGCAATATATTTAACTAAATTTGCAGAATCAGTTACTGTAATACACAGAAGAGATTCCTTAAGAGCAGCAGGATCCTTGCAGGAAAAGGCATTTAACAATCCAAAGATTAAATTTATTTGGGACAGCACTGTTGTAGAGGCAAAGGGAGATGAAATACTTGAGGCACTTGTGCTTAAGAATGTTAAAACAGAAGAACTTTCTGAACTTGAAGTAAATGGAGTATTTGTATTTGTTGGGCTAGACCCAATAACTGAAGTATTAAGTGGACATATAGAACTAGACCCAAAGGGTTATATACCTACCAATACTGAAATGGAAACAAACATTGAAGGAGTATATGCAGCAGGAGATGTTAGAGTAAAAACACTAAGACAAGTCGTAACTGCTACAGCAGATGGTGCAATAGCTGCAGTTACTGCAGAAGAATATATTAATGAAAAATTTAACAAATAGGAGGAAGTAAAATGTTAGAAGTAAATAAGGATAATTTTGATGCTGAGGTAACTAATTATACTGAGAAGCCAGTATTTGTTGATTTCTGGGGCAATAAATGCGAAAGATGTATCGCGTTAATGCCTGATGTACATAAGCTAGAGGAGAAATATGGAGATAAGGTTAAATTTACTAGCCTAAACACAAGTGAAAATAGAAGACTTGCAATTGCACAAAAAGTATTAGGACTTCCAACAATGATTGTATATGTAAATGGAGAAAAGGCTGAAACTTTAACTCCTGACAAAATTGAAACAATCAATGATATAGAAGAATTAGTTAAAAGATTCTATAAGTAAGCATTAAAGGTTTGACCTTTTAGGCAAGCCATTATATATATACTAATATACAAAGTATACTATAGGAAAATTTAGGAGGTGAAGGCTTTGCGCCTTGAGTTAGGAAATATTTTTATCAAGGATGTGCAATTTGGACCTGAAACAAAGGTTGAAAGCGGAGTTCTTTATGTAAATAAGGAAGAACTCATCAAAGAAATTGGTGGGGATGAGAGGATAAAATCAATAAATGTTGAACTCGCCCACCCAGGTGAAGAAATTAGAATTCTACCTGTAAAAGATGTAATTGAGCCTAGAGTAAAGGTTGAAGGAAAGGGTGGAATATTCCCTGGATTCGTTGCAAAGGTTGATACAGTAGGTTCGGGTAGAACACATGTATTAAAGGGAGCAGCAGTTGTTACTACAGGTAAGATAGTTGGTTTCCAGGAAGGCATAATTGATATGACTGGAGAAGGAGCAAAATACACTCCATTCTCAAAGACAAACAACGTTGTTTTGGTTTGCGAACCAATAGATAAGCTTCCACAGCATGAGCATGAAGAAGCAGTAAGAATGATTGGTTACAAAGCAGCAGTTTATCTTGGAAAAGCTGGTAAGAATGTAACTCCAGATGAAGTTAAGACCTATGAAACCTTACCATTACTTGAGCAGGTTAAGCAGTATCCAGACCTTCCAAAGGTTGTTTATGTTTATATGCTTCAAACTCAGGGATTACTTCATGACACATATGTGTATGGAGTGGATGGTAAAAAGATAATTCCAACATTTATATACCCTACAGAAGCATTTGATGGAGCAGTTGTAAGTGGAAACTGTGTTTCAGCTTGCGACAAAAATCCAACCTATGTTCACATGAATCAACCAATAA
>JARDZI010000415.1 GCA_029240935.1 Clostridiales bacterium | reverse complement strand
ATATAACTTACAGATAAATTCCTTTGTACATTAGCAAAACCCATAATAATACATTAATTTATTACCTTAGAATTTTTCATGAAATAATAATTCCGCAACTCTTCCTATTAACTGACATTTCACTTAAACTTAAAAATTAATCTCATTATTTCTAATTCTCTTTGCTAAGTCTTTAATTTTTTCTTCTATTATCCTAGCTGTCCTAATAAACTCTTCATCACTTTTCCCAGTTGGATCATCAAGCCCCCAATCCTCTTCATAGTCTGCTGGTGCAATAGGGCAAGCAACATTACAGCCCATTTTAACAGCTATATCTACTTCTGGTAAATCTAATAAAAGCTTTGAATATTGGATTTCATTCATATCGACACTGTATAATTCTTTAATAATTCTTACTGCATCTTGATTAATTTGAGGTTTTACCTCAGTTCCAGCAGAATAAGATTCAAATACATCTGCAGCAAACAATTTCCCCAAGGCTTCTGCCATCTGAGATCTACAGGAATTATGAACACATATAAACGCCACTCTTGGTTTCATTTAGCTCCTCCTTCCATAATTATTTTAATCCTCAAAACATATGCTCCCACTCTTTAATTCGTCGCAGTTCAAACCACTATTTCTATATTTTTTTAATCTATCATTGTCCTTATTACATTGCTTTAACTTCATAGCCTGTTCCCCAATGACCTCTCTAATAAAAGGATACTCATTAATAGCGTTTTCATTTATTTTGTAGTACACATACTTTGCTACCTTGTAATAGTCAATTATCCCGGCATTAGTCAGCTTATTCAAGTGACGTGAAGCATTAGACTGGTTTATATCAAGTAAAACCTCCAACTCGCATACACATAAGTCCCCATCTTTAAGTAAATTTAAAGTCCTAATACGTGTTTCATCTGATAGTGCTTTCATCACTTGTATTAAATTCAAATCTTTCCCTCCTCATATGAACATATTTGCTTTTAATCATATATTACTGCAAAAATATTTCTCTGTCAATTATAAATGTGATTTCTCAAATAGTTTGAGAATCATTTTCTGAAATTACACATAATAGAATTTATTAATGGTTCAAAGTAAATAAAAAAAATAGATTTGGTTCAAGTAACTGCAATGAGCAGATTACTTTGTCTCCAAATCTATTTTTTATAATTTTCCTGATAATAACTCAAATAAATATACTGGCAGTAAGAGTAAATAATATATGTAAAGGAACATCTAATATTTTTCTTATTCCAGTTAAATTATTTGTTTGCGAAATAGCCCAATGCCAATGATGTTATTACAAATAAAATCATAGCAATAGTAGTTGCCTTTTGTAGCTTGCCTTCATAGGTTCTTGCCTTGTTTTTTCCAAAGAAAGTCTGAGCTCCTCCAGAAATTGCTGAGGATAATCCTTGAACCTTTGCTGGCTGTGCCATAACTACAACTATTACAAATAATGAAATCAATATGTGGAGAATTGTAAATAATGTTTGCACAATAAAAACCTCCCTTTTGTATACACTATAATATTTTAACATAAAGCTATAATAAAAACAATATTTTTATAATGCCTCAAATAATTAAGGGGAGCTAATAGCTCCCCTCAAAAATTATTTTTTAACGTTGTAGAAAGCATCCATTCCAGGATATTCTGCAACTTCACCAAGCTCATCTTCAATTCTTAAAAGCTGATTGTATTTTGCAACTCTATCAGTTCTTGCAGGAGCTCCAGTTTTGATCTGGCCAGCGTTCATTGCAACAACTAAATCTGCTATTGTTGAATCCTCTGATTCTCCTGATCTATGTGATACAACTGCAGTATAACCTGCTCTCTGAGCCATTTGGATAGCCTCTATTGTTTCTGTAAGAGTTCCAATTTGGTTTAGCTTAATAAGTATTGAATTTGTAACTCCAAGCTTAATACCCTTTGAAAGTCTTTCAGTGTTTGTAACAAATAGGTCATCTCCAACAAGCTGTATTCTCTTTCCAAGTCTTTCAGTCATTATCTTCCATCCGTCCCAATCCTCTTCAGCAAGACCATCTTCGATTGAAACAATTGGGTATTTGTTTACAAGGTTTTCATAGAAACTTACCATTTCTTCTGAAGTAAATACTTTTCCTTCTCCATCAAGATGATATTTTCCATCTTCTTTATACAATTCAGTTGCAGCAGGGTCCATAGCAATTGCAACCTGTTCACCTGGTTTATAACCAGCTTTTTCTATTGCTTCAACTATTACTTGAATAGCTTCTTCATTTGATTTAAGGTTTGGTGCAAATCCACCTTCATCACCAATTGCAGTGTTATAACCCTTAGCAGCTAATGTTTTCTTTAATGAATGATAAACCTCAGCACCCATTCTTAATGCTTCAGCGAAGCTTTCAGCTCCAACTGGCATAGCCATGAATTCCTGTAAATCTACATTGTTGTCAGCATGCTTTCCACCATTTAATATGTTCATCATTGGTACTGGTAGAACCTTTGAATTAACTCCACCTATGTATTGGTAAAGTGGTAATCCAAGTGATGCAGCAGCAGCTCTTGCAACTGCAAGTGATACTCCAAGAATTGCATTTGCTCCAAGCTTTCCTTTGTTATCAGTTCCATCTAATTCAATCATTACTTTATCAATTAATGGTTGATCAAAAACATTCATTCCTATTAGTTCTGGTGCTATTAGTTCATTTACATTCTGAACAGCCTTTAAAACTCCCTTGCCTAGGTATCTTGATTTATCTCCATCTCTTAATTCAACTGCTTCAAATGCTCCAGTTGATGCGCCTGATGGAACTATAGCTCTTCCCATGTGACCGTCTTCTAATTCTACCTCAACCTCAACTGTTGGGTTTGCTCTTGAGTCAAGAACTTCTCTTGCGTAAACATCAATGATTTCAATATACTTTTTCATAAAGTATCCCCTCTCTTTTATTTCTTTATTAGTGATTTTCCTGTCATTTCTGAAGGAATATCTAACCCCATAGCTTCAAG
>JARDZI010000414.1 GCA_029240935.1 Clostridiales bacterium | reverse complement strand
TAGCTTTTCTTGAGCATTAAGCTGGCATCCTATATTTTTGTTATTATCCTCTTGATTAAGTGTTATTGGTAGCTCAATAATGAAATTGCTTCCTCTATGCAGTTCACTTTCTACCCTGATACTTCCACCCTGGGCTTCAACTAAGGCCTTCACAAGGGAAAGACCTATTCCACTTCCCTCTGCACCTCTTGTGAATAGATTGTCCACTTGAATAAACCTTTCAAAAACACTTTCCCTCATTTCTTCAGGTATTCCAACACCATTATCCTTTACTGATATTATAATGCTATTAGGTTTATTATATAAATTTATTTCTATTCTGCCACCTGTTTTATTAAACTTGATTGCATTTGATAAAAGGTTCAGCATTATCCTTTCGATTTTATCAGGATCGAATGCCATAACTCTTTCTTCAACATCTGTATCAAACAATATAGACATCCCATTTGTTTCTGTATATCCAACTACAGATTGGCAAATATCCTCCACAACACTTACAATATCATCATTAATAAGATTTACATTTAAAAAACCTGAATCAATACAGGTAATATCTATTAGATTATTTACTAATCTTAAAAGCCTGTAACAGTTCTGTTTCATCATCCTAAAATACCTATTTAACATGTCAAAGCATTCACATTTCTCATGTCCATTATGCATTGATTCAATAAGTTGTAATGTTCCTAGGATAATATTCAAAGGAGTTCTGAATTCATGAGAAATATTAGAGAAAAATTCTGTTTTTAACTTATCATTCTCAAGTGCTTCCTCAAGCTGTATTCTGTCCTCCACTGCCTGCTTTTTCTCAGTAATATCTCTTGCAATTAGCATTACTCTTTTAATGCCATCCCTAATATATGACATTGCCGATATGTCAGCTATTACCGCTGTTCCATCCTTCCTTATGATTCTCTGTTCAAGACTAGGGAAGGCTCTATTATTAAACAATGCAATATTCCTTCTTTTACTTATAACTTCTTTGTAGTCAGGATGAGTAATTACTATTTCCCGAATATTCTTCTCCAGTATTTCTTTATAATCACTGAACCCCACAAGCTTTGCTGCAGAATTATTTGCAAATATTATTTTTTCCTCTTCATCATAAATATATATTGAATCACAAGCATTTAAAATAGCCCATACAAATGAATCTTCCCCTACTTCTTCCTTCAAGTCATATGGTCTACTAAGCTTAATGCAATTTTTTTCTTCCTTACTTTTTACTATTAACATGTAGGTTATGTCATCTATAGCTGTAATGTTAAAGTTAATAAAAATATTTTCTCCATTAATCTTTTTTATGTTCCCTGAAAATCTATTTGTAATATTTATTTCTGCCTTCATTATCATATCCTTCAAGTCCACAGATGTTATAACTAGGTTATTATATGGCAATCCTATATAGCTATTAGCTTCTCCACCCAATAATTGAAGCATAGCTTTATTTACATTAAACACCTTACCATTTCTAAGTAATACTATTTCATCTGACATAAGGTCAAAATAGTCATAACTCACCCTTACTCTTTCCCCAACTCTCATAAAAATTCCCCCAATTTGTGAATTGAATCATATGATTTTTCTACACATTAACAATTATACTTTATTAGTACACTATTTTTCATCAAATATCGCTCGTCATTATACTGCATATTATTACATCATTTAACGCTTTAAAACTTGGAATATATAATATCAAATGTTTGAAAAGTAATGGTTTAAGATTTATATTAAAATCCATAAAACATCTATTTTTATAAGCTTTTTCACCTAAATGTTAAAAAAACTTATAAAATAATCCACTGTATTTGTAGAAATTTGCTTTCTATTTTACTTCAAAATGGGAAATTTATAGCCTGTTATATATATAAAACCAGCAACAAGTTTTACTTGCTGCTGGTTAGATCAAATATTCTTTTGCTTATTTATTACTTTAGCCCTCTTTCTTTTAATGCCAAACTGCACTCATTAGCATTTAAAACCGCCTTTACTCCAAAGGGTACTGTTATCTTTGGACTACAGTGTCCTGCCTTAAAGTTATAAATAGTAGGCTTTCCTGCTGGAACTATTATGTCCTCAAATACTTGAATTAGTGATAGACTAGGATTGTAATTTTTCGGTGTACAATTATTCCAATCTCCCAATATTATTCCACTACATTCATCAAGCTTTCCACCTAATCTTAATTGAGACAGCATTCTATCAACTCTATATGGTTCTTCATCAATATCCTCTAGGAAAAGAAGCTTGTCCTTGGTATCTATCTCAAATTTTGTGCCCATGGTAGCAGCTACAAGAGATAGGTTTCCACCAACAATAACTCCAGATGCACATCCAGTCACAAGAGACTTAATTTCTTCATTAGGTGGATTATTTAGTACTCCCAGGCTTTCTGTTGATGTAACTGCTCTTAAAAAGCTCCTCCTTGAAAAGCTATCAAATTCCGGGATCATATCAGTTGATGGCATTGGTCCATGGAATGTAACAAGCTTACAGATTTGATTAAGTGCTATATGAACTGAGGTTATGTCACTATATCCTGCAAACACCTTAGGATTATGCTTTATCATCTCATAATCCAACTTATCAAGTATTCTAGACGTTCCATAGCCTCCTCTAATGCAAAAAATTCCATCAATTTGTCTATCTTCAAACATCCTATTTACATCACTTGCTCTTAATTCGTCAGGACCTGAAAGATATCCATACTGTCCATAGCAACTTTCTCCTACTACAACATTAAATCCAAGCTCATTAAGTACTTCCTCACATTTCTTTACCTTCTCAACATTTCCAATATGACTTGAGGTGCCAATAAGCCCAATTGTATCACCCGACCTAAGTGCAGCTGGTTTTTTCATAATCAAAAATCCCCCTTAAATTGGATTCTTATAAAACTTATTATATACCCACATTATAATACTAAATATGATACTTATGGAATAAGCAAGATAAAAAAGCAAAGGTAGATTCTTTTACCTAAAAACACCTTACC
>JARDZI010000073.1 GCA_029240935.1 Clostridiales bacterium | reverse complement strand
AAGCATATGATAGTATTTTCAATATTGTGTTAAATACTGATGTTATGAGAAAATACCATGAGGTAGGAACTGCAATTAATGTGGTGCCATTAAATGAAATGAATTCACTTCCCTCTTTGAACCTAAAGACTACAAGGTATGAACATGCAGAAAAGATATCTGGTGAAAGTTTTGCAGAAAAAAACCTTGTAAGAAAGGTCGCATGTGCAGGTTGTCCAATAGGATGTATACATATCGGTCAATTTAGAAGGGAATTCGATAGGGGATACGAGTATGAATCTGTAAATGTTTCCTATGACCATGAACTTGTTTTTGCACTGGGAAGCTTTGTTGGGTTAAAGGATACAGTTGAAGTGCTTCAGCTTATAGATGTGGTGGAGAGTGAAGGATTAGATGCAATATCAACAGGTGTAGCATTAGGCTGGGCAACAGAATGTTATAAAAGAGGTATTATAAATTTAGATGATACACTAATGCCATTTGAATTTGGGGTGCTTTCCAATTATATGGCTGGTGTTCAATACATAGCTAGAGCAAAGAATGATTTTTATAAAGCATTAGGCAAGGGAGTAGATTATGCATCGAAAAAATATGGGGGCAGGGAATTTGCTTGCCATCTTGGTGGAAATGAGATGCCCGGCTATCACACAGGCTATGGCAGTGTAGTTGGATTTGCAGTTAGTTCAAGGCATTCACACCTTGATAATGCAGGCTACTCAATTGACCAGGCAAAAAAGGATAATAAGGATTTAGTGAAAAGCCTACTTGATGAGGAAATAGAAAGAAACCTATTAACAAGTCTTGTAATATGTCTTTTTGCAAGAAAGGTCTACAACAGGGACATTATTATAAAAGCTCTTGATTCAGTTGGTATTAAAACAACAAATGAAGAGCTAACTGAAATGGCAAAAGAAATATTAAGGTTAAAATATAGAATTAAGAAAAAACTAGGTTACAGCCTGGACAGCATTAAAATTCCAGAAAGATATTTTGAGACCAAAACCTTAAACGGTAAACTAGACCGAACCCAAGCGGAGGAAATGGTTAAGGAATATAAGGAAATGATAGATAGGTTATGATTCATTTTATGGAGGTCAGAAGGACCTCCATTTTTTTATCTACATAATACTCAGAATAGGAAGACTCTTAGTTGGTACCCTAGGAAGGATGCGTCACAAGTCGTCTATATGTTAACTGAAATATTTTAACTTTTATGTATTGTAGGGGCGAACAGTGTTCGCCCGCAAGTGCGCACTTTGATACGAGAGTATTCTCTATACATGGTACCCCACGGGCGAACACTGTTCGCCCCTACATTGAGAGTAGCACCAATACGTTGTTGTGATTTACGTCGCATTTCCACACAAATATTCACTACTAACAAAATGAAAATTAAAAAAATATTTCTATCCTTCTATGGGATAGGTAAAATATTATACGTCTATATATATGAAAACAAAATCAGTACAATAGTAAAACATTTCAGATGTAAATAAATGTTTTACTGGTTTGTTGTACTATTATTAATAATTTAATATAATAAAGTAAAATGCAGAGTAGAGGAGGAGGTAAAACATGTTAACAACAGAACAGAAAATATTGGCGGTTGTATGTCATGCATGTGTATTTTTAAGTCTTGGAATCATAGTTCCTTTAATAGTCATGCTTGTAAGCAAGGATGATTATGTTAAGACCCAGGCAAAGGAAGCACTTATATTTCAGTTAGTAATGGTTGGGGGATTTATAATTTCTCTTATACTTACAATAGTAATTATAGGAATATTGGGATTGATATTCTTTGGAATAGCATCTCTAGTGCTTGCAATTATTGCTATAGTTAATGTTGCAGAAGGAAGAGATTATTCCTATCCTGTAACAGGAAAATGGGCAAGAAATATGTAATTTTAAAGCCTTCCCATTAGGGAAGGCTTTAATTAATAAGAAAGTATCATCCACAGTATTGAATCCAAGCAGATCTGGTGCTCAATAATCTGATAAATATTAGCCTACACATAATTCCCATGGTGTAAGGCTATTTTTGTCATGTGGATGACAGCTATTCATTTATATTTATTTAATTCTTCCATTTTAAGAATCTTTTCTCAAAAGAGGCAACAACCTGGTACATCAGATATGCTGCTAAAGAAAGTATAATAATACTCAGCATTACCATGTCTAGCTGGGCAACCTGACCACCAAATACTATCAGAAATCCCAAACCCTCCTGTGCCACAAGAAATTCACCAACTATTACGCCTACCCAGGAAAGTCCTACGTTTATTTTTAATGCAGAAATCATAGTTGGAATACTGGCTGGAAAAACAACATATCTTAAAATTTGATATTTTGTAGCTCCAAATGTTTGTAATAGCTTTATCTTATCCTCATCAACCTCTTTAAAACCAGAAAGCACAGATATTATTGTTACAACCAAGGAGATCATTAGAGCAATCATTATTATAGCTGGTTCACCGTTTCCTACCCAGAATATTATAATAGGTCCAAGTGCAATTTTAGGCAGAGCATTTAATACTACGAGATAGGGGTCAAGCACCTTGCTTATGAAATCAGAAGACCACAATACTATAGCAACTAGAGTACCAACCACAGTACCTACTACAAATCCAACTATAGTCTCATAACAGGTTACCCATATGTGTCTAAATAGAATTCCTTCGTTATAGAGTTTAATTAAAAACTTAAGCATCCTTGTGGGTTGACTAACCAGAAACGGATCTATTATTTTATAATGGGCAGTTACTTCCCAAAGGATAAAGAATACTATTAGTATGAGTAATTGGGTTACAACTATAGCTGTTTTTCGACCCTTAACTTTTTTTAAATATTCATCATGTTCCTTTGAATAAACATTATTAGTAGAAATTTTTTTATTCAACATGGATATCAAGCTCCTTCCATATGGTGTTGAAAAAATGTCTGAATTCAGGAGCTTCCCTGGATTTTATTGGAGTTCTATTTTCAATTGAAAGTTTAATTTCATATATATTTTTTATCTGTCCAGGTCTTTTGCTTAATACTACAACTCTATCACTAATTGCCACAGCTTCAGCAATATCATGAGTAACCATAATTGAGGTTTTCCCCTCATCCTTAATAATCTTATAAACCTCGTCTGACACAGCCAGTCTTGTTTGATAGTCTACAGCTGAAAAGGGCTCATCTAGTAATAATATTTCTGGGTTTGTTGCAAGTGTTCTAATAAGAGCCACTCGCTGCCTCATTCCCCCTGATAGCTGATGGGGATAATAATCCTTAAAATCATAAAGACCATATTTTTTCAGCATATTTTCAACTTTTTTTATAGAATCCTTATTAAATTTACCCTGAATCTCTAGACCAAGTGTAATGTTATTTAAAATGCTTCTCCATTCAAATAGATGATCCTTTTGAAGCATATATCCTATTTTATTACATGTTTTATTGCAGGGATAGATTATCTCAGAACCATCTAAGAGAATTTTGCCTGAGGAGGGCTTTAAAAGCCCTGCAATAGCTGATAAAAGTGTAGATTTACCACAACCTGATGGACCAACTATACTTATGAATTCTCCATCACGAACATCCAAGTTCAGATCATTTACTGCAGCAGTTTCTCCATCTAATGTATGGTATATCATTGAAAGCTTATCTATTTTAAGCTTAGACATAATTGATTTCCCCCCTGAGAAGCGTCAAAATTATAGCTACTTTTTAACTTGTTTTGCTGCTTCTTCTGCAAATTTTGTAGTTACTACAGTCTCATATGGTGGTCTTTCAGGAATAAGATCAGCTTGATAGGATTGAATAACGTCCATAAGCCTTGTAAGCGCAGCCTCTCCTAAAACCAAATCTTTACTCCATGCATCACCGGATTTATATCTGTCAACAGCTGTGGCAAGCATATCAACATCGGAGCCAGGAAAATATTCTATAATTGATTCTGCTATTTCCTTTGAGGAATGGGATTCAACCCAGAGGTTACCCTTATACATAGCATTGGTAAATTTCTGAATTGTTTCAGGGTTTTTATCAATATATGATTTTAATGCAAAAAAACAGGTATATGGTATTTCACCTGAAACATCACCTATATATGAAACAATATAGCCTTTGTTCTCTTTTTCAAGCATACTCCCGGTTGGTTCAAAGAGTGCAACATAGTCACCGGTACCAGTAGAAAATGCTCCTGCTGTTGCAGTAAATGCAAGATTGGTAATTACATTAACATCTTTGCCTAGAGCTAAACCATGATTTTTTAATACATATTCAAGTGTCATTTCAGGAACACCTCCTGGACGGCCACCAATGATTGTCATTCCTCTGAGGCTTTCCCATTTGAAATTTTCCACCTTATTTCTCCCAATTAGGAAGGAACCGTCTCTTTTTGTAAGCTGGGCAAATACAACGGTTTCCTTACCTTGATTATATGCATAAATTACTTGCTCTGGCCCACAGAAACCAATATCTGCTCCACCAGATATTACCTGCTGCATTGTTTTATCTGCTCCCTGGCCTGTAGTTAATTCTATCTTTATTCCCTCTTCTTCAAAGAATCCCTCATTTATTGCAGCATACATTGGTGCATAGAATATGGATCTTACAACCTCATTTAAATTTATCTTCACAATTTCAGCATTTTCTTCCTTTTTACATCCTGAAAGAAGTGATATTACTAATAAAATAGAAAGTACAGCACTAAAAATCTTCAGGTGTTTTCTCATATTTTTCCCTCCACTTTTTAATATCAATTCATAATATGTAAATGGCATTTGATATGTCACAACATTATAATCATAAGTAATAATATAATTTGATTTTAAAATAATAGACCTATATAATAAACAATATGGAGGAATGATAATGTGCTTGGAACTATAGTAAATGCTTTAGCAATATTTACAGGAAGTCTTGGAGGTTATTTAATAACACGATTATTAAAAAAGGGTATACCAGAAAGAATAAATGATATTATCATGAAGGGATTGGCTCTTTGTGTGCTGCTAATTGGCATTTCAGGAGCATTAGAATATAAGCAAATACTTCTTGTTATAATATCTATCGTAATTGGAGGAATTATTGGAGAGGTAATTGATATTGATAAGCAGATTCAAAGGCTAGGAGATAAACTAGAAAAAGGGTTAAAGGGTAAGGCAGGGAAGGTATCTCAAGGATTTGTTACAGCCAGCTTAGTATACTGTATAGGCGCAATGGCTGTTATGGGTTCACTTGAAAGTGGATTAAATGGAAATCATGAAATATTATTTGCCAAGTCAATTATAGATGGGATGACTGCTGTAGTTTTTACTACTACACTTGGTATAGGTGTTGCTTTTTCTGCAATAACAGTATTTTTGTATCAAGGAACTATAACAATTGGTGCAATATATCTTAAGGATTTATTGACAGTTGCTGTTGTTAGCGACATGTCTGCTATAGGAGGACTTTTAATAATTGGAATAGCCCTAAATATGATGGGACTAACAAAGATAAAGGTGGCAAACCTTCTTCCAGCTGTATTTATACCCATTGTTTATCAGATAATACTAAATGTATTTTAATTTCAATTAATGATTTATTATCATCTTACTGGAGGAGATAGAGTGGGAAGACGTATCTATTCTGCTATACTTGTAATTATATTTATTACTATTACTGCTTTTCAATTTAACCTAAACTATGAGTCTAGACAACAACCACCATCAGAGTTGTGGTCTAAGGAAGTATTGGTTTCAAAAGGAGAGGTAGGGCTTTATAATTATCCAAAGCTTGTAGATTATAATAATGGTTACACCATTGCCCATGATGATGCTGATAAAATCAAGGTAGTAATACTTGACAATATGGGTAATAAATTAAATGAAAAAGTATTCGATGCAGAAAATAAATCTGTAAAGGATGTAAACCTGCTTACAGATGGTGAATACTTGTATGTAAATTGGATTGTTCATAATAATAGTATTGATAATATACTCAACATGAAGCTAGATAAAAATCTTAATTTAGTTGAGAAGTGGATTACAAGTGATGTAAGTGAAAGCAACCAGATTGGTGAAAATATAATGATTATTGCATATAACAATCGTATTGAAGTTCAGGATGTGAAGAGTAAAAAGGTTGTAAGTGTTAATGCGCCGGTACCATCCAAGCTTTCCGGTACAGCTACCAAGTATGGATATATGATCACATATTATGTTCCATATGGAGCAGGTATACGTGATATTAACGGATTTTTTAATTTTTTTGTTAAGGATGGGGTTGGGTCAAAACCTGTGAACATAATGGAAAGGCCAACAAGCGCTACAGAGCTATTTCTTAATACTGCCACTGCATGCGATGATAAAAATGGATATATAATTGTAGAGCGAAGAAATAAGGAAAATTTCAGCAATAATGTAATTATTACATTTCCTATTGGAAGCGGACCTGGAGACATGAGTACTGCTGGGGAGGGTAGGGAAAAAGAATTTCAAATTCAGCCAACAGATCAGTTCATATACAGTCCTGGCTCCATATCTTCTGGAGATGAAGCTAGGTTTATTATAGGATATGCTAGAAAATTTGGAAGAACAACTAGACAGTTTAATCTTATGGATTTCTCATTAAAGGATGGTAATGTTACAAAAACGGCATATGCTACTAGAACAAGGCAAGCATCCAATGCTCCCTATTCTAATGGGGATATGATTGTTTATAGTAGCTTGGTAAAGGGAAATGAATATAATATATTTATTGCTTCCCAAAATGAAGGGTTCAAACAAGTTAACAATGGCGTCAGAGTAGAAGAAGTTAGGCTTGCACTTGTTGATATGGTGTTGGAGATTTTAAATGCAATTTTCAGTATGTTTACATTTGGATTAAGGTGGCTAATACCAGGATTCGTATTAATATCCCTAATGTCCATGTTTGGGTATAAGTTAAATTTAAGAGGTAAGAGAGCAATCTATATAATTATTTGTATAATAGGAACTGCATTTAAGTTATATAGTGTTCACGACTATTACTATGATATATATTTTAAGCAAATGCCTGAGTTCTTAAGATCGGTTTATGTTGGAATTGGAATTTCATTGCTTATAAGTGTATTTTCTTATCTCTTTGGCTGCAACAGATATTTTAGCAAGCTAAAAATTGATGAGGATGCATTCCCATTTATTTGCTTTGCTTTAGCACTATTAGTAGACAGTTTATTAACGCAGCTTGTATTTACTCCTTTTGTAATGTAATAAGTCGGAAAATGACCTTTTAGATAAGGTCATTTTTTTATGTCAAATATATGTAGCTAAGGATCCTTGTGGCAGTAAATTCTATTGTGATATAATCAAAGGGTGATAGATTGAAGGGGGAGGGGATATAATGAAGAAAAGAATTATACCTGTTATACTTATGCTTATTTTCATAGGGATATTTGGTGTGCATTTTATGAGGCATTACCTATTTAGAATACAACCACCCTCTGATGAATGGTCAAAGGAGATTGTTATCTCCCATGGAAAAATAAGCGTCCCCCCTAAAATCATTGGATACAAGGGTGGGTATATAATTGTCCACAATGATGGAAATAGAATTAAGCTAATTGAAATAGATAAGTCTAGTAATATAATTATTGAAAAATGGATAGAAAATAAAGATAAATATATCAATGATATAAATCTCTTATCAAATGGAGAAAATATTTATATTAATTGGATTACCACTGCAAATAGCATAGATAATATAGTTAATATAAAGCTTGATGGAGATTTAAACATTCTAGATAAGTGGATGATAAATGACGTAAAAGAAAGCTATCAAATTGATGAAAGTGTTATGGTAATTGGATATAACAATGGAATTGAGTTCATGGATTTTATGAATAATAAAAAGTTCTATATAGATGAAAAGCTTCCTACAAAAATCTCAGGAACCAAAACAAAGGAAGGTTATATTGCTACCTATATGTGCAAGGATAATAAATCATTTTATGATAACACTGTAACCTATAAAAGCATAGCTTTAGACAAGGATTGGGAGAAAGCAAAGGAAAGAAAAATTTGTAAAAAAAATTATTCTTCAAGAGATAAAATTCTATCAACCGCAACTGCTTATGATGAGAATTTTGGGTATATATTAGTAGAACGCATATATGCTCCCCCCAAAAGTCCTGCAATATATGGGGAAATTTATATTATTAAATTCCCATTGGATAAAATAAATGCTGATAAAGCTCTTATGCAGTATGATGAACCAGATGAGAAAAAACTTAAAATTTTTCCTACTGATCAGTTTAAATATAGTCTAGTTTCTATATCCTCTGGAGAAGAGGGTAGGTTTTTAATAGGTTATTCAAGAAAATATGGGATTTCAGAGCGCCAATTTGACATACTTGATTTTTCCATTAAGGATGGGGCTATAATTAGGAATTCATATATGGAGAAATCAAAGGAGAGCAGTATTATGCCATGGATAAGTGGAGACATGGCTGTATTCTGTAATCAAACAAAGCTTGAAGAGTATGATTTGTGCCTAACTTCACAAAATGAGGAATTTAAGAGAATTAATAATGAACCAAGAAGGTCAGAGGTAAGGCTTGCCCTTATTGATACAACTTTTGACATACTTAATAGTTTATTTAGTTTATTTACCACAGCTCTTGGGTGGCTACTACCAAGTTTTGTTCTGATTTCAATTGTTAGCTTGTTTGGATACAAACTAAGTAACAGAATGAAGAGGCTTGCTTTTGCAATGTGCTGTACTTCTGCTGCCCTATTCAAACTGTTTTCAATAATGAATTTATTCTACGGAAAGAATATGGACAAGCTTCCAGTGGGAATTAAGCCTTCCATAATTGGTGGGTTTATATGTATAATGTTAAGTGGTTTATGCCTAATATCAGGATATGTAAAGTATAAGAATGACCTGGATAAAAACCCTAATGTAATGCCTATACTTGCATTTACCCTTGGGGTTATAATTGATGGGTTTTTAACACAGTTTGTATTTGTTCCTTATGTAATGTAAAAGAAAGTGGCAACTCTAAATTTAATTTAGAATTCTGATTATGTAAATTGATATGTATAATGATTTTATGTGGTTGATTTGTAGGGGGATAAAATGAGAAAATATCTATTGCCTTTTTTACTATGTCTTATATTTATTATTACAACAGGTGTTCAATTTTATGAAAATTATTTGTTTAGGATTCAGCCACCTTCTGAAGAATGGTCTAAGGAGGTAGTTATTTCCAATGGAAATGTAAAAAATACTCCAAAGATAATTAAATATAGAGATATGTATATAGTTGCTCATGATGATAAGGATAAGGTTAAAATAATTTTACTAGATAAAATGGGTAAAATCCTTGAGAAAAAGATATTTCCAGGTGGAGATGAAATTTTATTTGATTTGAACCTATTAACCGACGGTAATAATATTTTTATTAACTGGATTTATTCAAAAAATTCTATAAAAAACCTTGTTAACTTGAAGTTGGATAAGGATTTGAATCAGTTGGAAAAGTGGGAAATCCAAGGTGTTAGAGAGACACATCAGATTAGTAATAATCTAATGGTTATATCTCACCCAGGAAGGATGGAAGTACTTGACTTTAGCAATAGCACCAGTTCATATGTTGATATTAATTTTGCTTCTAAGCTTGCAAGCACAAATACAAAGAATGGATACCTTATAGTGTATTATGATTTAGAGAATTTTAAATATGTAACCTATAGCGATGGGAAAATTTCTGAACCGGAACTAATAATGTTTAGGCCTATTTCATCAAGGGAAATGCTTATAAATACTGCAGTGGCATGTGATGATGAGAAGGGATATATAATTATTGATAGAAAAATGAAGAATGTATTTGGAGTAACTTCCTTTATAACCTTCCCACTAGAGGCTGATAAAAATGCCGAAGCAAAATTAGAGGGTTATGGCAACTTTTATTATGAACCTGGAGCGGGTTATGAAAGGGATTTAAGATTAAATCAATACACAGATTTTACATTCAACCCTCTTTCAGTAGCTTCAGGAGATGAAGCAAGGTTTTTAATTGGAGCTGGGAGAACATATGGAAAGTCACAAAGACAGTTTGATATTATGGATTTTAAATTCAAGGATGGGAAGGTTACGGAACACACATTTATAGATAAGACAAGGGAAGGGTCAACTATGC
Source organism: Clostridiales bacterium (assembly GCA_029240935.1). Taxonomy (GTDB): domain Bacteria; phylum Bacillota; class Clostridia; order Clostridiales; family Caloramatoraceae; genus JARDZI01. The sequence goes on along the minus strand of JARDZI010000073.1, from coordinate 2,873 downwards.
CATGGATAAATGAAGATATTGTAGTTTTCTGTAATCAAACAACTCTTGGCCAGTATGAGGTTTGTATAACTTCTCAAAATGATGCTTTTAAAAATGCCAATAATACTGTAAGGTTAAGTGAAATAAAGCTAGCTTTACTAGATACAATGACATCCCTTGCTAACAGCATATTTGGATTGTTTACTATTGGTATTAGGTGGATATTGCCAGTTTTATTTTTAATATCCATTGTTACTCTTTTCGGATATAAGTTTAGTGTGAAAAATAAAAAAATACTATTTGCAGGGATGTGCTTAATAGCTGGAGTGCTTAAAATAATATTTGCACAGAATTTATTCTATGGAAGGTATGTAAATGGACTCCCGGAATATTTAATGCCAGTCTCAAATGGAATAATCCTATTTTGTACAATTAGTATAATATCTTATTTGAATGGTTACACAAAATATAAAAACGCATTAAAAAATAATCCTGATGTACTGCCAATATTTACATTTATAATTGCAATAGTCATTGACAGTATTTTAACTCAGTTTATATACTCACCATATATAATGTAATCATATTGACAAATTGTGATATAATATTATAATAGAGATAAATTAATAAATTAATAAATTAAGCTGTGAAAAAGAGGAGTAGATAGTTATACCTTTTAGAGAGAAAAATCCCTGGCTGAAAGATTTTTTGGGTAAATGACTGTTGAAGGTAGCTTTGGAGCTTTTCACTCGAAATATAAGTAGAGTGAAACGGATATATCCGTTACAAAATTAGTGCCGAATATTTCGGAATAAAGGTGGTACCGCGGTTCTTCGCCCTTTCTAGGTGAAGAACCTTTTTTATGTGTAATACAGCCTCTGTGGCTGGGGCACAGGAATCCAGGGCAGGTACAGAGACCTGTCACTACAGTATAGGATATCAGGCAGGCACAATATAGAATTTAAATTATCATTTATGTTTCATTTTGCAGGAGGTACTTATGGAAAAACTTGATTTACTCAGTGTAGTACTTGTACTTGTAGGTTCTACTATGGTATATGGGGCAAGACGTATTTTTAAATTATTTAAATTTAAAAATAATGAAGTTAAATTTATTATTTTCAAGTTTGTAGGACTAATTATTGCACTTATAGGATTTTTTAGAATATTGGATATTATTTAGGAGGGATAAAAAATGGAGGATACGAATAACATATCTAAAACATATGACCCTAAAGAATTTGAGGATAGATTATATGCTGAGTGGCTTCAAGAGGGATATTTTACTCCCAAAATTGATAATAATAAAAAACCATTTACAATAATGATGCCTCCGCCAAACATAACTGGTCAACTTCATATGGGGCATGCACTTGATAATACTCTTCAAGACATACTAATAAGATGGAAAAGGATGCAGGGATATTCAGCTCTGTGGCTTCCAGGAGAGGATCATGCAAGCATAGCAACAGAGGTTAAGGTAGAAAATGAGCTTGCAAAGCAAGGAATTAGTAAAAAGGAAATAGGCAGAGAAAAATTTTTAGAGCATGTTTGGGAGTGGACCCATAACTATAGAGCAAGGATAAAAAACCAATTTACTAAAATGGGAGTTTCCTGTGACTGGACTAGAGAAAGCTTTACAATGGATGAAAACTTGAGTAAGGCTGTAAGAGAAGTATTTGTAAGATTATATGGTAAGGGACTAATATATCAGGGAAATAGAATAATAAATTGGTGTCCAAAATGTATGACTGCCATATCAGATGCAGAAATAGAATATAGTGAACACGAGGGCAACTTCTGGCATATTAAATATCCAGTTAAGGATAGTAGTGAATATGTGGTAGTTGCAACGACCAGACCTGAAACCATGCTTGGAGACGTCGCTGTTGCAGTAAATCCAGAGGATGAAAGGTATAGCCATCTTCTTGGTAAAACTCTCATTCTACCACTTACAAATAGAGAAATACCTGTTATTGCTGATTCCTATGTAGACAGGGAATTTGGAACAGGGTGTGTTAAAATTACCCCTGCCCATGATCCAAATGATTTTGAAGTAGGCCAAAGGCATAATTTAGAGCAAATAGTGGTTATGAATGATAATGGAACAATGAATAAACAAGCTGGAAAATATGAAGGAATGGACAGATATGAGGCTAGGAAGGCAGTTGTTGAAGATTTAAGGGAATTAAATCTACTAGAAAGAATTCAAGAGCACATACACAATGTAGGCAGTCACGATAGATGCGGAACTGTTGTAGAGCCGCTATTATCTAAACAGTGGTTTGTAAGTATGAAGCCCTTGGCTGAACCGGCTATAAAGGTTGTTAAAGAAGGTAAAATTGAAATAATACCTGACAGGTTTGCAAAGGTATATTTTAATTGGATGGAAAATATACAGGATTGGTGTATATCAAGGCAGCTTTGGTGGGGACATAGAATACCTGTATGGTACTGTCAGGAATGTGGAGAAATAATAGTTGCAACTGATGAACCAGAAAAATGCAATAAGTGTGGCTCGAAAAATCTGGAACAGGATAAGGATGTGCTTGACACCTGGTTTTCATCAGCACTTTGGCCATTTTCAACTCTTGGGTGGCCTGATAACACAGAGGATTTAAAATATTTTTATCCAACAGATGTACTTGTAACTGGGTATGACATTATATTTTTTTGGATAGCAAGAATGATATTCTCTGGAATGGAGCAAATGAGGTCAATACCATTTAAGTATGTATTGGTACATGGACTTGTAAGGGATTCTCAGGGAAGGAAAATGTCAAAATCACTTGGTAATGGTATTGACCCACTTGAGGTTATTGAGCAATTTGGAGCAGATGCCCTTAGATTTACACTTGCAACAGGGAATTCTCCAGGAAATGATATGAGGTTTT
>JARDZI010000072.1 GCA_029240935.1 Clostridiales bacterium | reverse complement strand
CTTGATGAAAACACCATACTTATTAACAAACCAACTGCTCCAGGAGAAAATGTAATTAATGAAGATGATGATGTAAGGGTAGGAGAGGTACTTATTAAAAGGGGAAGCAGACTGAGACCCTATGAAATAGGAGTTCTTTCAAGTATAGGACAAATTGAGGTAGAGGTAGTAAAAAGGGTAAGAGTTGGAATAATTTCAACAGGGGATGAAATAGTGTCTCCGGAAAAGACTCCATTGCCAGGACAGGTGAGGGATATAAATACCTATCTTTTAAGCTCCCTGATTATTGAAAATGGCGGTGAAGCTATCATTTATGGGGTTTGTGAAGATACCTATGAAGACCTTATGGACAGGGTAGAGAGAGCTTATAAGGAATGCGACATGGTATTGATTTCTGGAGGCAGCTCTGTTGGGAAAAAGGATCAAACCCTTAAGGTAATGAAATCCCTTGGTGAATCAAGTGTTTTGGTTCATGGTATGGCAATAAAACCGGGAAAGCCAACTTTAATTGGAAAATCAGGAGGGAAGATAATCTTTGGACTTCCAGGACATCCACTTGCCTGCGCTGTGGTGTTTAAGGCAGTTGTAAAGCACTATATGGATAGAACAACTGGTGAAGTGGATGTTGATTATCCTATTCCATGCAGTTTTACACTTAACTACCATAAGGCAAAGGGCAGGGAAGAATATCTTCCTGTTAATATAGAATTTAAAGATGGGAATATGGTTGCAGTACCCATATTCGCCCAATCAGGAATAATATCAGCCTTCTCAAGGGCATGGGGCTTTGTGAAGATAGATAGAAACCTTGAGGGATTAAGGGAGGGTGACAGGGTTTTAGTTCATAAATTCTAGGAAAAAATCTACTGATATTGTACATTGTAGTGGCAGGCTTCCAGGCCTGCCTTATAACCTGGATTGAACAGACAATATCATAGAAAGTATGATACCTATGCAGGCCCAGAGGCCTGCCACTACATCAGATACAGATATATTGCTAAATACAGATAAAATCCTTGGAACTATCTATATTAGTCTATGATTTCAAAAGGGAGGAACAATATGGCACAGAATATATACCTTTCAAACTATGAGCTTGAGGAAGCTATTAAAATTTTCTTCGATAAAATAAGTCCTCTAAATCAGAAAAGAGAAGTAATTCCAACCTGGGAGGGGAGCGGAAGGGTTACAGCAGCACCTATATTTGCAAAAATATCCTCACCACACTATAATTCCTCTGCAATGGATGGAATTGCAACCTTGAGTACCAAAACCCATGGTGCAACAGACAGAAATCATATACTCCTTGAGGAGGGTGTGGATTATGTAGTAGTTGATACAGGTGATCCTATTCCAAGGGAATTTGATAGCGTAATAATGGTTGAGGATTTAATTAGAGTTGATGATAAAAAAGTTAAAATATATAAAAGTGCAATATCCTGGCAAAATATTAGGCCAATAGGTGAGGACATAGTTGAAACCCAGTTAATAGTTCCCTCTAACCACAAAATACGTCCTGTTGATATTGGTTCAATTATTGCAGGGGGAGTAAACGAAATTGAAGTATATAAAAAGCCAGTTGTTGGGGTAATACCAACTGGAACAGAGATCGTTGAACCAGGATCCGAACTTAAAATAGGGGATATAATAGATTTTAATTCAAGGGTATTTTCTGCTCAGGTAGGAGAATGGGGAGGAATACCAAATAGGTATGGAATTCAAAAAGATATTTATGAGAATATAAAAAGTACTGTTTTCAAGGCTTCAGAGGAATGTGACCTAATATTAGTTAATGCAGGCTCCTCAGCAGGCAGGGAGGACTTTACCTCTAAGGTTATTGGTGAGCTTGGTGAGGTTTTCCTCCATGGAATTGCTATAAAACCTGGGAAACCAGTAATACTTGGTGTAGTTAATGGAAAGCCAATCATTGGCATACCAGGCTTCCCCGTATCTGCATATTTCATTATGGAGAATATAGTGAAAAGGCTAATTGAGGCTTATCAAGGAATTGAAACAAGGGAGAGAAGAGTGGTAAAAGCTGTTTTATCAAGAAGAGTTATGTCCTCTCTTAAGTATCTGGAGTTTGTACGGGTAAAGCTTGGGTTCGTTAACAATAGGCTGATTGCAACCCCCTTAAGTCGTGGGGCAGGAGCTACCATGTCACTTGTTAATGCAGATGGAGTTCTTGAGGTTCCCCAGTCAGTTGAGGGAATAGAGGCAGGAAATGAGGTTATGATAGAGCTTTTAAAGGATGAGGATGATATAAAAAATACACTTGTTTGTATTGGAAGCCATGATTCGATAGTAGATATTGGAGGAGACCTATTACATAAGAAAAGGAAAAACTTCTTTCTATCCTCTGCTCATGTTGGCAGCATGGGAGGTATTATGGCTCTCAAGGGTGGAGAGACACATATAGCACCAATACATCTGCTTGATATGGAAAGTGGTGAATATAATATTTCCTATATAAAAAAATATCTTCCTGGAAAGAAAATGGCACTTATTAAGGGAGTAAACAGAATACAGGGACTTTTAGTTAAAAAGGGAAACCCATTGAATATATTAGGATTTGAGGATTTAGACAAGGAGGGCATGAGATTTGTGAACAGGCAAAGGGGTTCAGGAACAAGGCTTTTGCTTGACTACAATCTAAGAGCCCTTGGAATTAATCCTGAAAATATAATAGGCTATGAGAGGGAAGAATTTACACACCTTGGAGTCGCAGCAGCAGTATCCTCAGGGGATGCAGATGCAGGTCTTGGAGTATATTCTGCAGCCTTAGCCATGGGACTTGATTTCATTCCTCTTGGAAATGAGGAATATGATTTTGCAGTACCTGTAGAATATTTAGAGACTGAAATGGTTAAGAGTTTCATAGAAACCATTAAGAGTAGTGAGTTTTTAAGGGAACTTGATAGATTAGGTGGATATGGTTACTCAAACATTGGAAGCATTGTGATGATTTAGGGGGACTTTATGACAAAGGTATTAGCAGTAAACATAAGTGAAAAGAAGGGTGAAATAAAGCACCAAATTGAAAAGGGATATTTTGAGGTAAATAATGGCTTAGTGGGAGATATCCATGCAGGCAATGGGCACAGACAGGTTAGCCTTCTTGGACAGGAAACCATAGACCAAATGGATGCCATGGGAGTTGAGGGGTTTTGTACTGTTAAATTTATTGGAAACCTTACAACTCAAGGCATAAAGCTTTCCAACCTTCAAGTTGGGTCGAAACTTAAGATTGGTGGAACAATATTGGAGATAACACAAATAGGCAAGGAATGTTACTTAGATTGTCCCATAAAAGCACAGGCTGATGACTGTTTAATGCCTAAGGAAAGCATATTTGCAAGAGTTATAGTAGCTGGATGGATAAAGCCTGAGGATAGAATAGAAATAATATAGGCTGCCCAAAGTGTTAAAAGTGCCAATTACTAGATGCTTGGCACATAAATGTATGCAAATTGTAGCGTATGCTGCCTACAGCATACCAGTGGTACTAAAGAAGAAGGTATACTATAGGCAGCATACACCACAGGTCCTTAGATTTGGGTTGAATCTAGGCACCTGTTATCAAGACTATATCGAGGGGCTAAAATTATGAATTTATATTTAGTAAGACATGGACAAACTATGAGTAATTTGCAGGGCAGATACATGGGAAGCTTTGAAGATGAATTATCATTACAGGGAGTAAATGAAATTAAAAAAACAAGGGAACTTATTAAGAATATATTCTTTAATAAGGTTTTTGTAAGTGAAAGAAAGAGAGCTATTGATAGTGCAAAAATACTAGTGGATAAAGAAATAACCTGTGATTATAGATTAAATGAAAGAGACTTTGGAATTTTTGAAAATAAAACCTATAAAGAAATATGTGATAACTATCCTATGGAGCAAAGGGTATGGGAGGATAATTGGATAGACTACAAGATTCCCAGTGGAGAAAGCGTAAAAGAGGCATATGGGAGAGTAGTGGACTTTATGAGGATACTTGAGAAGGAGAACTATGAAAACTGTCTTGCTGTAACTCATGGCGGAATTATAAAATTGATCTATTGTTATATCCTGGGGGGAGATTTGAATAATTTTTGGAAATTTATTTCTAATAATGGTAGTATATCAATAGTGAGCTATCAATATAGTAATTGGAGTATTGAATCAATAATACAATTAAATTCAATGGGGAGAGAAGATAATGAGCAAGATAACTCTAATAACTGGAGGAAGTAGAAGCGGTAAGAGCAGCTTTGGTGAGAAATTGTTAGATGATAGGGATGAGGTTTTATATATTGCAACCTCTATTATTACAGATGATGAAATGAAGGAAAGAGTTGAAATTCATAAAAGCAGAAGAAACCAAAAATGGGAAACTTTTGAGGGATATAGGGATTTACATAAGGTTATTAGGGAATCGGAATGCAGATATATTATACTTGAGTGTGCAACTACCATGATAACAAACTTGATGTTTGATAAATACACAGACTTTGATAAATTATCTAGGGAGGAAATTCAGAATTTAGAAGAGAGGATTACTGAACAATTCACAAAGCTTATTTCTGCAGCTAGAGAATCTGACAAAGAACTTATAATAATAACAAATGAAGTTGGCTTTGGGTTGATATCTGAATATAAGCTTGGAAGAATTTTTACTGACATAGCAGGCAGAATAAATCAACTTTTAGGCAAACTATGTGATGAGGCTTATTTAGTAGTATCAGGTTTCCCCTTAAAGCTTAAGTAAAGGTAGGAGATAGTTATGAAGAAATATTATTATGATTTTTTACTTATGCTTCAACTCCTAACCAGAGTTCCAATAAATAAAGTTCTTCCATGTGAAAATGACAATTTCAAGGATGGTGCAAACTTTTTTTGGCTTATAGGATTTTTAATGGGAATATGTCAATATGGATTATATCTATTATTATCTAAAATTATTCCAATCAACTTTGTGGTAATAGGAATTATTGCATTTGAAATAATAATTACAGGGGGATTCCATCTGGATGGTTTTGGTGACACCTGTGATGGTTTTTTTGCTTTTAAGGGTAAGGATAGAATTATTGAAATAATGAAGGATAGCAGAATTGGCACATTTGCCTGCGTTGGCATAGTACTAAATCTTTTAATAAAATACGAAGGATATTTATTCCTTGCAAATAATTCAAAAGCTTTAGGTATGATTCTAATACCCATCATAAGTAAAGCTTCTATGATATTGCTTAGCTATATAGGAAAGCCTGCTAAGGAAAAGGGTTCAGGGAATTTGTTTATAAACACTGTAACATTAAAGGAAGTAATAGTGAATATAATATTCGTTTTAATAATAGGACTTTTGTTAAACATTATTTTTAGTACAGCAATTTTATTAATTTCTGCTATTATACTAACTTTTTTATTTAATTTATTATGCAACTCTAAAATTAAGGGAGTTACAGGTGATAGCTTAGGCGCTAATAACGAGCTAGTAGTATTAGTATGCTTAATAATATTCTCAAGTATGTAAAACCACACAAATCGAAATAAAGATTATACTTTGTAGTGGCAGATCTCTGTACCTGCCTTATATACAAAGGGTTAACAGCATATTAAATGAGAAACTGCAAATACTCAAGGCAGGCATAAAGACCTGCCACTACATCAAAATACATTTTCTTACCCATGAGAGGGATAGTCACCTTCCATGTCTTCATGTTCAACGTTGGCTGGACACTTGACAATGGTATGAAAGGAAACTATACTTAAACATGGTAATTAAAATTTAATATTTAAATTTAGGTGCCTTTATATGTGTTAACTTATTATTGTGTACACATATATGGGTGAAAAGGGAATGTGGTTAAAATCCACAACAGCCCCCGCTACTGTAATTGATGACGAGTCTTTAATATCCACTCTATTTATAGGGGAAGGAAAAGACTAGGAGGATTCATAAGTCAGGAGACCTGCCTTAAATTTAGGTTTTTAATATGCTTTCGGAGGGAAGGTCTGTTAGAGTAATACTGATTACTTTAAAGAAAAGGTTTATCTTTTTAGTTATAGGTTAATTCTAGTGGCAGTACGTCTAAAGCGTACTGCCACTTTTAATTTTTTTGAAAATATACTTAGCACAGATAGAAAATGAATGGGGGAATAGCTATGGCTAAGATAATGATTCAAGGAACAGGATCATCAGTTGGAAAGAGTATTATTGTGGCTGCACTATGCAGAATTTTTAAACAGGATGGATATTCAGTATGTCCCTATAAGTCCCAAAATATGTCCTTAAATTCCTATATAACAATGGATGGAAAGGAAATGGGAAGAGCCCAGGTGTTGCAAGCCTATGCAGCGGGTATAGAACCACAGGTATTTATGAATCCTATACTTTTAAAACCAACAGGTGATACTAGATGCCAAGTAATTGTAAATGGTAAGGTATATGATAATCACTCTGCAGAGGAGTATCACAATTTAAAAATACTTTTTAAGGATATGCTTAAGGAACAATTTCTTGAGCTTGAAAAGGACTTTGACATTATTGTTATGGAGGGCGCAGGGAGCCCAGCGGAAATAAACTTAAGGGATAGGGATATTGTTAACATGGGAATGGCAGAGCTTGTAGATGCACCAGTCCTCATTGTTGGAGATATAGACAAAGGTGGGGTTTTTGCATCCCTTGCAGGAACCATGCTCCTTTTAACAGAGGAGGAAAGAGAAAGGGTTAAGGGGACCATAATTAATAAGTTCAGGGGAGATATAAAGCTTCTTACACCAGGGCTTGACATGCTGGAAGAAATAATTAAAAGACCATGTCTAGGTGTTGCGCCCTACTTCAAGTTAGTTCTTGAGGATGAAGATGGAGCTATGATGGAGATAAATAAAAAAGTCACTGGACCTATAGATGTTGCTGTAATAATGCTGCCACATGTATCTAACTTTACAGATGTGGATTGTCTAAAAACTGAGGAGGATGTAAGTGTTAGATTTGTAAGCAGCATTGAGGAATTTGGAAGACCAGACTTGCTTGTTATACCTGGAAGTAAAAATACAATAGAGGATTTAAATACTATTAGAAATTCAGGATTTGAAGAAAAAATACTAGATTATAGTAGAACTGGAAGGATACTTGGTATTTGTGGAGGTTATCAAATGCTAGGTCAAATAATACTGGATCCTCTAATATAGAAGGAAATAAGGGAAGCATAAGTGGAATGGGAATTATAAACACAATAACACAAATTGAAGGTGAAAAGACAATGACAAGGGTAGAGGGATATATGAAGCTTCCTGACTTTAATGGAAGAATATATGGATATGAGATTCATATGGGTAAAACAATAACAGGTGAGGATATGGATCCCCTTGTACTAATAAATAGGGAAAACGGAATAGAAACATCCAGGGAAGATGGGGTTTATATAAAGAATGAAAGAATTTTTGGAACATATGTACATGGTATATTGGACTCCACTGAATTCAGGGAGTATTTATTAAATAAAATTAGAGCTGAAAAGTCTATTCCACAGAGAAAATCTCCAGTATATGAAGGCTTCAGAGAAGAAGAATTAAATAAGCTTGCTGACATTGTCAGAGAAGCTCTGGATATAAACAAAATTTATGAAATAATGAGATTAAAATAGCATGAATGAGTTTATTATTTTAAATTTAATAGATGTAACAATAGCAGTAATAATTGATTTAATACTTGGAGATCCCCATTGGCTGCCCCATCCTGTGATATTTATAGGCAAGCTAATAAAGATGATTGAAAATAAAGCAAGAGTCATAGCTAAAAGTGACAAACAGCTAAAGTGTTTTGGGGGAGTTATGGTTATTATAGTAGCCATAACAAATTTTCTAGTACCATTAATTTTGCTATTCCTAACCTGGCAAGTAAAACCTTTATTCCACATTGTAAATGTAATTATTCTTTGGACAACTATTGCAGCAAAGTGCTTAAAGGATGAAAGCATGAAGGTGTATTTTGCCCTAAAAGACAAGGATATTTCTCTGGCAAGAAAATTCACCTCTTTCATAGTAGGTAGAGACACTAAAGAACTGGATGAAGAACAGTTGATAAGAGCAACTGTGGAAACTGTGGCAGAAAACACCTCTGATGGGGTAATTGCTCCTCTCTTCTATTCCCTTTTAGGAGGAGTACCCCTGGCTATGATGTATAAGGGTATAAATACTATGGATTCCATGGTGGGTTATATTAATGAGCCCTATACACATATAGGCTATTATCCTGCAAAGACAGATGATTTATTTAATTATATACCTGCTAGAATTACTGGATTTATTATGTGTATCACAGCTTTGTTTATGAGAGCTAGTGTATTTAATAGCTTAAAAACAATGATAAGGGATAGAAAAAACCATAAAAGTCCTAATTGCGCATATCCAGAAGCAGCTGTTGCAGCAATCCTGGGGGTTCAGCTTGGGGGAAATAATGTTTACTTTGGAAAGGTTGTTGAAAAGCCCACAATTGGAGATAAACATAGAGAACTTAATAAAGAGGATATTGTTTCAGCTAATAAAATTATGTTTATTACCGAGTTTTTGTTCCTAGCTGTCACTGTAATTTTAATTTATTTTGGTTATGTCAAAGGATAATGTTGATATTAAAATTCTGTAGCGTCAGCCGCCAAGGGCTGACAGGGGTATCATTATCCAAAGAGAACTCACATTTGTGATATGGGATTGTGTAAGCCTAGGGGTGGTCAGCTGTAGGCAGCTGACACTACGAAATATTTAATAGATTTTAATATATTTAACAGAGTTCTTAAGCAAGCCCTTACTTTTTATCAAGGAGAATGATCTAATGAATATTGAAAAAAGTTTTATGGAGCATGGTGGAGATATTTATACAGAGGGTAAGTTTAAAGGTATTAAGCTCCTGGATTTTAGCTCTAATATTAATTTTTTGGGAGTACCTGAAAGCTTTAAGAATAACATACATAATGCCCTGGAGGATATAACCTGTTACCCGGATCTAAAATATAGAGAAGTAAAGTATCGCATTAAGAAATACTTAAAACAAGGTATAACTGAAGAAAATGTTATTTTAGGCAATGGAGCAGCAGAGATAATTAAACTTACTATTTCTACACTAAAAAAGCCCTGCATTGTTGTTCCATCCTTTTCCGAATATGAATCCGTTGGAAAAAACTATTGTGAAGAAATAGTATTTTCCCCTCTAAATGAGGATTTCAGCTATAACTATAGGGATATTTTAGAAAAGCTAAAGGAATGTGATGGTTTAATAATAGCCAATCCTAATAATCCAAACGGAGGGATAATTAATAAGGTGGCCTTTGAAGAAATCCTAGACTATTGTGAGGAGAATAAAAAGAGAATCATAATAGATGAAGCCTTTGTAGAATTTGTTAATGACAAGAACCAAAGCTTTATAGACAAGTGTAAAGACTTTAAGTGCTTGTTCATTATAAGAGCACTTACCAAATTCTTTGGAATGCCAGGAGTTAGGTTTGGCTATGGAGTAAGCTCAGACATGGAGTTTATTAATAGTTTATCCAGGCATCAAATACCCTGGAACATAAATACCTTTGCAGAAATCGCAGTAAAAAGCGTTTTAAGGGATGAGGAGTATATAAATAATTCTAAAACTCTGCTTGAAAAAGAAAGAATATATTTCACTCAAAACCTGCAGAAGTTTAAATTTATAGATAGAGTTTATGAAGGCTATGCAAATTTCTTACTTTTAAAGCTAAGTAGTATTACTGGTGAGGAGATTTTTAATTACTGCATTTCGAAGGATGTGCTTATAAGGCGATGTAGAAACTTTAGGGGACTCGATGATAGCTTTATAAGGCTAGCAGTTAAGAACAGGGGAGATAATAACAAGCTATTAGAAGTTTTTAGTGATTTTGAAAGTAATTAATAGACATTAAGGTTCTAAATCGACTTTAGTGGTAACTTGAAAATGACAATGAGAGAGCTAAATTAAACAGTGTTTTTTATTGAAGGGAGAGAAAAATAATATGAGCTTATTAAAGGAAACAATCAGTAGTATAACAGCTTCTGACAAGGAGGCAATAGAAAGGGCTTCAAAACACATTGATAACCTTACAAAGCCAATAGGAAGTCTTGGGAGGCTTGAACAAATTGGAGCAAGATATGCAGGAATAACTGGAAAGGTTTTTAATAGAGTTAATAAGAGGAACATAATAGTTATGTGCTCTGACAATGGTATTTGCGAAGAGGGTGTAAGTGCAGCAGATCAGATAATAACCGAAGTAATGACAAATGGAATACCAGAAATGAAAACAGGTGTTGGTGTGCTGGCTGCCTTTGCAAATGCTGAACTTACAGTTGTTGATATTGGGGTTAAGGGAGATATAACTAATCCCAAGGTAATAAACAGAAAGATAATGAGGGGTACATCAAACATTTGTAAGGGCCCGGCCATGAGCAGGGAGAATGCAGTAAGAGCAATAGAAACAGGTATAGAGATCACAGATAAGCTCTGCCATGAAGGCTATGATTTATTTGGAACGGGAGAGATGGGCATTGGGAATACATCAACAAGTGCAGCAATTATTGCAGCTCTTTTGGAGATAGATGTTGATGAGCTAGTTGGCATGGGTGTTGGATTAACTAAGGAACAGTTTGAGAACAAGAAAAGGGTTTTAAAAAAGGCCTTGGAAATAAACAACCCTAATCCAAAGGATGTTATTGATGTACTTAGTAAGGTAGGCGGTTTTGATATTGCTGGAATGTGTGGCTGCTTCCTATCTGCAGCTAAGAATAAGAGGGCAATAGTAATAGATGGAGTTATTTCATGTGCAGCTGCTCTATGTACATATATGTTAAAACCAGAATGTAAGGATTACATGTTTACTTCACACAAATCTGATGAAAAAGCTGTGAATTATGTGTTTAAGTATATGGAATTAGAGCCAATTCTCCATTTAAATATGAGGCTTGGAGAGGGCAGTGGGTGTCCACTTGCTTTTAATGTAATAGAGGCAGCACTTTATGTAGTTAACAATATGGCTACCTTTGGAGATATAGGCATAGGTGAGGAATCAAAGGATAAGCTTATTGATATAAGAGAAGAAAAAACAAAATAGTTTTATAGAAGGAAGGTAGTTTTAATGAAAAAATTCATGAAAAAGCTAATTACTGCAATTCTTGCAATAGTAATAATGTTTACATTTGTAGCATGTAATAACAGCAACCAGCAGAATAACCTAGGTGGAGTTAAACAGGAAGCCTCGGTGACTAAATATCCATATACAGCTAAAGATTCAAATGGAAGTGAAGTTACAATTGAGAAGGAACCACAAAAAATCATTTCCCTAGCTCCAAATATTACTGAGCTTATTTACGCTCTAGGAAAAGGGGATAAGCTTATAGGAAGAACTGATTACTGTGATTATCCAGAGGAGGTTAAAAATGTTGAAAGCATCGGTTCATTAACAGATCCAAATATAGAAAAGATAGTTGAATTACAACCTGATTTAGTAGTAGCCTCAACACACTTTAAAGAGGATGTAGCTAAAAAATTAGAGGATTTAGGAATAAAGGTAGTTGTGCTATATAATGCAGAGAACTTTGATGGAGCCTATGACACAATAACTACCTTTGGGCAAATAATTAATGCCCAGGATAAGGCTGAGGAATTAGTCTCAGGAATGAAAGAAAAGATTGAGAATATTAAAGAGAAGGTAAAGGGAACGGTAATACCAAAGGTTTACTATGTTGTAGGCTTTGGTAAGGATGGAGATTATACAGCTACTGGTGAGACCTTTATAGCACAGATGATTGAAATGGCTGGGGGAGAAAACATAGCCAAGGATGCTACTGGCTGGACCTATAGTCTTGAAAAAATAATAGAAAATGATCCAGAATACATAATTATATCAAAGAATTATGGAATGAAGGAGCAATTTATAGGAACTGAGGGGTATAAGGAATTATCAGCAGTAAAGAACAACAAGGTTATAGAAATAGATAATAATATATTGGACAGACAAGGGCCAAGACTTCCAGAGGGAATTGAAACACTTGCAAAAATATTTCATCCAGATTTATTTAAATAGGTTGTAGATTATGAGTAGACTTGTTAATAAAAGAAAAAAAACATTATTTGTTATATTGCTGGCAGTTTATGTTGTGCTAGCAATTATAGCAACTTCAATGGGAGCAGCAAATATTACTCCATATAATGTATTTAATGTGATTTTAAAGGCCATACCTATTGTAGGAAAACATGTAGATGATGTGTCTAGTACACATTTCCTAATAATATTTATGGTAAGGCTGCCAAGAATCATTATGGCCAGTCTTGTGGGAATGGGACTTGCAGTAGTTGGTGCATCCTTTCAATCCCTATTTAAAAATCCACTTGCAGATCCCTATATACTTGGGATATCCTCAGGGGCTGCGTTAGGTGCAGCCCTGGCAATAGTAATAAATATACCAATATTAGCTGCATCTTTAAGTATTACAACTATATTTGCATTTATAGGTGCAATTGGTACAACTATTTTGGTTTATTCCATTGCCCAGGTAAGGGGAAGGTTAACAACAACCAATTTATTATTGACAGGAAGTGTAATTAGTTCCTTTATGTCCTCTCTTATCTCAATAATAATGGTATTTAACCATGAAGAGGTTAACAAGATAGTATTTTGGATGATGGGAAGCCTTAATGCTTCCAGCTGGAAAAGTATTTTAATCTTAGCTCCCATTGTGATTATCGGTACAATAGTTATCTACTTTTTTTACAGAGACTTTAATTTAATGCTGGTTGGTGAGGATAATGCAAAAAGCCTGGGGGTTGAAACAGAAAAGCTAAAAAGGCTTATAATAGTAATTTCTGCTATGATGGTTGCTGTTTGTGTTTCTTTCTCAGGAATAATTGGCTTTGTAGGGTTTTTGGTACCACATATGGTTAGAATTGTGTTCGGACCTAACAATAAGGCACTGATTCCATTTTCTGCCCTAGGCGGGGCAATATTTTTACTTCTTGCAGATACAACTGCGAGAACAATAGTACCCCCAGCA